>VAYK01000078.1 GCA_005884985.1 Actinomycetota bacterium
GGCCTCTTCACATACTACGCCCAGCAGCCGTCGGGAGCGCTGCCGCGGCCGGACGAGATCTTCCCGTTCTTCATCCGGACGGCCATGCCCGAGCTCTTGCGCGGCCTCATGCTCACGGCCATCGTGCTGGCCTCGATCGACTCGCCGCTGGGCTCGCTCTCGGCCTCCTTCGTCACCGACATCTACCGCCCGCTGCTGGCGCCCGGGCGGAGCGATCGGCACTACCTCTGGATGTCGCGCGCGGCCGTGGTCGCCTTCGGGGTGATGCTGGCGGTCCTGGCCTGGGGCTTCTCCTTCTTCGACAAGATCCTGTGGCTCGCCTTCAAGATCGCCGGCGTCACCTTCGGCTCGCTCCTCGGCGTCTTCCTGCTCGGCCTGGTGACCCGCGTGCGCGCCAACCGGGCCAACGTCGCCGCCATGGTCATCATGGGCCTGGTCAATCTCGTGCTCCTGATCCTCTCGGAGACGGGCGTGATCGCGCTCGCGTGGTCATGGCTCGTCATTCTGGGGACGCGTGCGAGGCAATCTCCCGCCGGAGGAGCCTCGGAAGGCGCGGTAGAATCGGGGCGTGGACCCCGAGACCCCGGTCGCCGAAGACGCGCGTATCCGGCTCCGCGCGGGCCTGATCTCCCTGACGGTCGCCGTTCTCATGCTGGCGGCCAAGTACCAGGCCTACCGCATGACGGCCTCGACGGCGGTCCTTTCCGACGCGCTCGAGTCCATCGTCAACGTGGTCGCCGCTGTCTTCGCGCTGGGAGGCCTCGTCTTCGCCGGCCGCCCCGCCGACCGCAATCACCCCTACGGCCACGGCAAGATCGAGTTCTTCTCCGCCGCCTTCGAAGGCGGCCTCATCGCCTTCGCCTCGGTCGTGATCGTCTACGAGGCCGTGCGGATTCTTTTCGCCGGGTCCGAGGTCAGGCAGATCAGCACAGGAGTGCTGATCGTCCTCGCGACCGGACTCGTCAACCTGGTCCTCGGCTGGTACCTCGTGCGCACCGGCCGGGGGTACAATTCCTTGACTCTCGTCGCCGACGGCAAGCACGTGATCGCCGACTTCTGGACGAGCGCGGGCGTCGTGGTGGGCCTGCTTCTGGTGCAGCTGACGGGCCTCGCCTGGCTCGATCCACTGGTCGCCCTGCTCGTCGCGCTGTCGCTCATGTGGACGGGCTTCAAGCTCGTGCGCCACGCCGCGGGCGGGCTCCTCGACGAGGAGGATCCCATTCTGCTGAGCCGCGTGCTCAACGCACTGCAGGCCTACGTGGGTCACGGCGTGATCCGCGTCCACCACCTGCGCGCCATCCGCTCGGGGCGCTTCCACCACGTCGAGGCGCACCTGGTGGTGCCCGAGTTCTGGAGCGTGGACAAGGCGCACGGCGTGTCCGAAGACGTGGCGGCCCGCGTCATCCAGGATCTCGGCGTCGAGGGCGAGATGGTCTTCCACACCGACCCCTGCCACCGTATCTATTGCGCCACCTGCGACCTCGAGGACTGCCCGATCCGGCGCGAGCCGTTTCTCGGCGTGACGCCGCTCACACTGGAAGAGGCGGTTCAGCCGGACATGCCGCGCGTCGCGCCCTAGGAGACGATATGAGACTCGGAGGCAAAGTCGCGCTGATCTCGGGTGGGGCGAGCGGCATGGGCCAGAGCGAGGCCATCATCTTCGCCAAGGAAGGCGCGAAGGTGGTGGTGGCCGACGTGCTCGAGGGGGAAGGCCGACAGGTCGCCGACGGCCTGGGCGGGGCGGGACGCTTCGTCCGCCTCGACGTTACGAGCGAGGCGGCCTGGCAGGAGGCGATGGCCGCGACGCTCTCGCACTTCGGCAAGCTCGACGTGCTGGTCAACAATGCCGGCATCAGCGGGACCTTCGATCCGGACACGTTGAGCACGTCCGCCTGGGACCGGCTCATGGACGTCAATGCCAAGGGCGTCTTTCTCGGAATGAAGCACGCGATCCCGCTGATGAAGAAAGCGGGCAGCGGGGCCATCGTGAACATCTCGTCCGTCTCGGGCTTCGTGGGCCAGAATGGGATACACATGGCATACAACGCCTCGAAAGGCGCCGTGCGGCTCATGACCAAGTCGGCCGCGGTTCAGTACGCCCGGAGCGGCATCCGCGTGAACTCGGTGCATCCGGGCGTCCTGCCGGCGATGCGCTCGTCCAAGGCCACCGCCGATCCCGCATTCCGGGAAAAGATGCTGGCCGGCGTGCCCATGCGGCGCGAGGGCCGCGTGGAGGAGGTCGCCTACGCCGTGCTCTTCCTCGCCTCCGACGAGGCCTCGTACATCACGGGCACCGAGCTGGTCGTTGACGGGGGCTGGCTGGCTGTCTGACGATCAACTCCGCGGGGCCAGGCGCTCTTTCCAGCCCAGAACGGGAATCTCGATCCATCGACGCGCGCACAACGCGACGAGTACGGCCAGCGCGAGATGACAACGGCCCGCAACAAGTGGGTGGCGAGGAGTGTTGTAGGATCGTGCGCGCCCGGTCCCACGACCGCGAATCAACGCCGTGAGAAAAAGACCCGCGAGAACCAGCCCTTCGGGCTGTGAACTGCAGCGCAGTCCCCGCCGCCGTCATGCGCGAAGCGTTTCCGGTCCCATTCTCACCTGGGAGCATCGGCTGCTTTCATCCGCGGATGCTCTCTGCGACGAAGCGGTCGTCGATCGGGGCGATCAGTCGTGAGGCGCCGCCGAATGTCCGCGTGCTTAGACCTGGTACCCCCGCGCATCGGTTACGCGGCCGTCCTTGTACGTCGCGATCCGCTTGGGCGACACGTGGGTGCCCAGGAGCCTCAGCACCTGGTCGCCGACGACGCGGAAGCTGTGCGGGACGTTCGGAGGCAGCGCGATGGTATCGCCCTTCTCGAGCGTGACCTTGGAATCGTCCTGGCCGTCGATCCACGCTTCGGCGGTGCCGTCGAGGATGTGCAGGATTTCCATGTAGGGGTGCGAATGCACCGGCGCGAACTTGACGACCTCCGTCTCCGCGAGCCGTATCACTTTCACGTCAGCCATGAGTCTCTCCTCCAGTCGCGTTACAGGCCGAGCAAGGACTCCAGGTTCCGCCAGAGAATGCGCTCCTTTTCCTCGCGAGTGAGGCTCTGAAGCCCCTGTACCCAGGCCACGGGAGACGGATGCCACGGGACGAAGGGCCAGTCGCTGCCGAGCACCACGCGGTCGGCGCCCACCTGGTCGAGCAGGAAGCGGAGGGCGGCCTCACTGCCGGTCACGCTGTCATAGTAGAGGCGCCGCTGGTACGCGCTCGGCGGCTGCGGAATGCGGCGGCCCTCGGGACGGCCCTGCCAGCCGCGGTCGAGCCGTCCCATCGCGTAGCACGCGGGGCCGCCGCCGTGGGCTATGCACACGCGGAGATCCGGACACGCCTCCAGCACGCCCCCCGAGATCAGGATCGCGACGACGATCGCGTCATCGAGGATCACGCCGAGGCTGTTGAAGAGCCCGTCACGCGGGGTGCGCTCCATCAGGAAGTTGTGCTGCGGCTGCGGGTGAAAGAAGAGGACGGCGCTCATCGCCTCGGCCGCCTTGAAGAGCGGCAGGAACTTCGCCTCGTCCCACTGCTCGCCGTTTACCTGCGTGTCGAGCTCGGCGCCCTTGAGGCCGAGAACGGTCACCGCGCGCTCCAGCTCGTCGATCGCCAGCTTGACGTCCTGCACGGGCAGGGTGGCGAGGCCGGCGAAGCGCTGCGGCCACTGCCGAGTCAGGCCCGCGACCTCGTCGTTGACTTCCCGCGCGAGCTCCAGCCCCTGCGCGGGGTCGAGGTGATGACCGAACAGCGGCGTGTGGATCGAGACCACCTGCACGTCCACGCCTTGCGCGTCCATATCTTGGATTCGCTCTTCGGGCGTGAAGCGTACCTTGGGCGAGGTGAAGCCGAAGCGCTTGCCGTCGCCCCCCACCACGGTGCCGACGCCCTCGCCCGGCTCGTGCCGGTAGCCGTACCAGGGCTTGCCCGCATCGGCGGCGCGCCACAGCGACTGCGGCACGAGATGCGCGTGGATGTCGATGGTTCGCAAGGCTAGCCGGCCACGCCGACGCGCTCCTTGATCGACACGCGCCAGTGGATGCGGTCTTCCTCGGGCGGGTAGTCGCCCGCCGCCTTGTGGTACGAGCAGCGGTTGTCCCAGATCACGATGTCGCCCTTGCGCCATGCGTGGCGGTACTGGGCGTCGGGCTGGATCATGCGCTCGGTCAGTTCTTCGATGATGTCGTCACTCTCGCGCTCCTCGAGACCCTCGATGCGGAGGATCTTGCCGGGATCGAAGTAGAGCCCCTTTCGCCCGGTCTCGGGA
>VAYK01000079.1:0-9590 GCA_005884985.1 Actinomycetota bacterium
AGCACCTTTGACAGCATCGGAATCTCCTCGGCGGGCAGGCCCAGCGGGTAGCCGAGGCCGTCCAGGCGCTCGTGGTGGGCGAGGATGACGTCGCCCACCGGCTGGTAGCCGTCGATCTGCGAAACGATCCGCGCGCCCTCGTACGGGTGCTTGCGGATCTCCACCCAATCGGCCTCGTTCAGCTCCACGTCTCCCTTCAGGATCCGGTCGGGGAGGATGAACTTGCCGATGTCGTGCAAAAGACCGGCGGTGTGGGCGAGCTCCTGCTCCTCCTCGGAGAGCCCCGCGGCGGCCGCGATCTCCCGCGCGTAGCGGGCCACCGCGGCGCTGTGGCGCGCCGTCATCCGGTCGCGTAGGTCCAGGGTGCGTAGCAACGCGCTCAGCAGCGCGACCTGGAAGCCGGCCAGTTGCTTGGCCCGCAGCTCGAGCTCGTCGGCCCGCTGCTGGGAGAGGAGCAGGGCCCCGATCAGGTACTGGAAGACGATCACGACGACGGCGAACAGGGCGACGGTGGGAAGGCCGAATTGGACGTACAGGTAGGCGACGCCGACGGCCAGCAGGGCGGAGGCGAGCTCGGAGGGCAGCAGGGGGACCAGCGCGCGGCGCGCCTTGGCGGAAAACCGGGTGCCCTCCGCGTAGCTGAAGTAGCCGGCGATCAGGATGAAGTCGATCGCCAGGGCGATCACGAAGAGGCCGAACACGCACAGGTAAAAGAGGCTGTCGGTTTGGGCGATTCCAATCTCCTGGAGGGACGCGTGGAAGGCGATCCCGGAGAGCAGCGGGAACCACGCGAAGGTGACGAGGTTGATCAGCAGGATCGTGGCCGCGTAGCGGAACCGCAGCCATCCAGCGAAGATCGTCGCGACGCCGATCAGCGCCGCCGGTGTCGCACCCAGGAAGACCGTTGCGGTGACGATCGTCAGGAAGCTCGACGAGATCTTCACCCGGCTGGTCGGGGTGTCCACCGCCGTCAGGTCGCCGACGACCGATGTGGCCAGCAGGATGCCCAGCAGCGGCAGGTCCCAGTTCGACTCGCCGTTGCTCCAGAACGCGACGGCGACCGCGGCGGCCAGCGCGGCCAGCTCGAGGGTTACGACCCTGTTTGACGGGCGACCCGGCATGCAGGTGCGCTAACCGCGCATCGCAGCGACGGGCCGGCCGTCGTCACCGGGCTCGCGCATCGAGAGCATGAACCCGTCGAGGTCGGAGGTCGAGAAGCGGCGCTGGCCCCCCGGCGTCCGGTAGACGGGAACCAGGCCCTGGTTCGACCAGCTGCGCAGCGAGGCGGCGCTCACGCCCAGATAGGCCGCCGCCTGGCCCACGTTGAGTAGTCGCATGTGTCCTCCCATCAGTAGCTAGATCGGGGCCGTCGGTGTCAAACCCGGATAAGACAGTCGGTGCCTTAACAAGATAAGCGCGCGTTTGATGCGGAATCTAGCTAACTTTTTCGTACTTTCTGCAACTTTTCTAAGGTCTCCGACGGGCTCCTTCGTTACAGGCAGGGACGGGAATCCGAGTTGGCCCGGCGAAGGTTCGCCGATTGGCGCCGGGAACGTTGCCGATGGTCAGTGGCTGATTGCGGGGTTACACTCGCACGCGGGGATGGTAGATCCGGAGCGAGAAGACGCCGCTGCGGGGGCACCGGCGGACCCGGAATCGCCGGCCTCGGGCGAGGAGTGGGCGCGACGCGAGCCCCGCGAGGGCGACGCGATCCTCGGCGCGACGCTGGACGCGCTGAAGCGAGCCGCGCAAGGCGTCGAGATCGAGCGGCAGGTCGCCGAGACCCTGCAGCGAAGCCTCCTGCCGCGCCTGCCGGTGGTGCCTGGCTTGCGGCTGGCGGCCCGCTATCGGCCCGGGAGCGCCGAGACCAGTATCGGGGGCGACTGGTACGACGCGATCGCTCTGCGGGGCGGGAAGCTATGCGCTCGAGGCTCTGAGGCCAGCCGTGGTGCTGGAGCGCATGAACAGCTTCGTGCTCGAGGGAGAGCAGGGCGGCATGGTCACGCTGCTGTATGCGATCGTCGACCCGGACGGGCAAACAGTGCAGGTGGCCAGTGCGGGCCATCCGCCGCCGCTGGTGCTCGATCCGGACGGTGGCTCCACGTTCGTGGAGGCGCCCGCTGGCAGCCCGCTGGGGGTGACGCGCTACGCCGCATACGAGGAGAGCGTGACCACGCTCGACCCCTGGTCGACCGTCCTCCTGTACACCGACGGACTCGTCGAGGGTCCCGAGCTGCCGCTCGGCCAGGGACTGGAGGGACTGCTCCGTTCTGTCGAAGGCGGGCCGCGTGAGCCCGAGGCGCTGTGCCACGCAGTGCTCGGCTCGCTCGACATGCGGGCGGGCTTTCGCGACGACCTCGCACTGCTCGCCCTTCAGCTCACGCCGCCCGGCAAGACGCTGGCCCTGGCCCTTCCGGCCCGCCCCGCCTCGCTTGCCTCGATGCGGCGTGCGATGGCGCAATGGCTGCGGCTTGCTGGGGCTGGTGAGGACGAGGTCTACGAGATGCTGGTCGCCTGTGGCGAAGCCTGCGCGAACACGGTCGCGCATGCACATCCCGCCCTCTCCGATTCGTCGTTCGAGGTCCGTGCCGGGCGAGAGGGTCCGGAGGTCGAGATCACGGTTCGCGACACCGGCCGTTGGCGACCCCCCGGTGAGGAAGGGCGAGGGCGTGGGCTCGCTGTGATGCGAGAGCTGATGGACGACGTCGAGATCGAGCCCTCGGAGCACGGGACGACCGTCAAGCTGCGGCGGCGTCTGCGTGGTGACGGTGAGACATGAGAGACGGTCTGGCAGAGCTCAGCTTCGAAACCGCCGGCGACGTCGTCGTGGGGCGGATCGAGGGGGAGATCGAGAGCGTCAACGCCGAGGAGCTGGGCACGGCGCTCGCCGGAAAGTTGCCGAGCGAGAAGGCCGGGCTGGTCATCGACCTGTCGCGGGTTACCTACCTCGACAGCGTCGGAATCGAGTTCCTCTTCGACCTGGCGCGAAGATTGCGGACGCATCGCCAGCGGCTGCGTCTCGTGGTGCCGACTGACGCCCCCATGCGTCGCGTCCTCGAGCTGTGCGACATCGAGCGGGCCGCCCCGATCCACGCGACCGTCGAGGGCGCGCTCGAGAGCCTGGGGGAGCCGTCCGGCTAGGACGCGCCGTCGGCGGCCGACCAGGAGCCGCGGAAGCGCTCCAGCGTCTCCTTGAGCCTGGCTGGCTGATCGCCACCCGCGGACACGAGAATCTCGCCGACACGGTTCGCGAAGGCCTGCAGCAACAGCAGCTCTCCTCGCGCGGTGAGCCTGCTCGGTCGCGTCGTCAGGCAGATGACGCCCACGAGCCTCCCCGACGAGATCATCGGTGCGTAGATCGTCGACCGACCGCGCGCGTCGCTGCCGGAGCCTGAGCCGTGAACCAGCTGAGCCCGGCGCTCCAGCGCCGCGCGGCCCAGCGTTCCTTGTCCGAGCGAGACCCGCTCGGGATGATGGTGGTCGCCGTTCTCATCGGCTTCGCCCAGGATGGCGGCGCGGCGCAGCGTCAGCCCGTCCTCCTCGGCGAGGAAGACCGTGCCCCCATCGACGTCATAGAGCGACACCAGGCCCGTAAGCAGGGCCGTCAAGGTCGAGTCGGATCTCCCGGACGCCAGGTCCGCCCGGGCGCGCCCGCGCCCGGTGGACGTTGTCGTTGCTGGGCTCGACTCGGACCCCGCGTGGGAGGCCGGGGCGTCCCCACCCAGATTTCCCTGACCGCCGATCTCGTTGCGCTGAAAGGCGAGCGCAACCGCCTGGGCCCGGCTGGAAGCGCCGAGCTTCGACATTGCGTTGCGGATGTGCGTGCGCACCGTCTCCGGCGACAGCACGAGGGCCTCGGCTATCTGGGCGCCACTCTCACCGCTGGCGAGGAAGCCGAGGATCTCCCGCTCGCGGACGGATAGGGGAGCGCCCTGGGCACGTCGCGAACCGGGCGTGCTCATGCCGGCGCCTGCGTGGGTCGTCTCTGTCGCGTGCGTGTCAGGGTCCGCTCGACTTGCAATCCGCCCTGCGTCGCCGCGAATGGATCGGTTCCGATCTTCGGTCAACTTTCTCCGTCTGCGGGCCGGCCGTGCCCCTGCGACGGCAAAGCTTAGCTCCTCGGCAGGCTACCACTAACCGCATTGCGGTAATGCACCAACCATTTCTAGGTAATTGATTGCGGATTCGTTGACTACGAGCGCCTATTCCGGGCATCCTTATGCCTGTCCCGAAAAACCAAAGATGGGGTGGATCCCAGGGGATCGGCCCCCGATCTCCCGCAGTCCTCGCAGTCGCAGATACACAGCACAATCACAGCAGAATCGATGGTGAGGCTTCCGGGGGGTGACAGCGCCGTCGTTGACGGCAGGAGAGAACAGCATGCTAAATCGAGACGTAGGCCCGCGCACGCGGCCTAGGTGGGGAATGTGGCTTGCCTTGGGGCTTGCCATTGTAGCGCTGGCGGTTCCGACCGCTGCGTTTGCTGCCTCCCCCACTAACACGCAATACAACTCCACCAACCATCAGGTCGCGGCCGCCGGCGGTGGCGGTGGCGCTCCCAATGGAGGCGGCCCGACCGCCGCGACAAGCCCGAGCAGCGGCTCGCACGCGGTCATTAGTGGTCTGCCGTTCACCGGCTTCGACGTCGGAGTCCTCGCACTCGCGTCGGTCGCCCTGCTGGGCGCCGGCCTGACGCTGCGACGGCTGTCGGATCCGGCCAGGCGGTCCTCCGTCTAAGTCCGGAGGAGCAAGCAGCAAGAAGCGAGAGGGGAGACCGCGGAGCGAGCGGAGGACGAGCAGATGGTCGATTTGGTCGATTCAGCCAACACACGCGCCACACGGGTAGTCGTCCCTGTGGCGCTCCGCGCCCTCGAAGCTCAGCGGCTGGTCGCCCTGATCGCGTTCAAGGTCAGCCCGGCGTTGGCGGCGGGGCTGATCGCCTACGTGCACATGGGCGATGTCGGCTCCGCGCTGCTGGTCGCCACCGCGATGGTCGGCGCGCTGCAGCTCGTGGAGCGCTCCACCTTGCCGCTCGGGTTGATGCCGGCGGCGCGGCTGGGGCTTGGCCTCTGCGCGCCCGTGCTGGGCGCCGGCGCGGCGGCGGCGCTGGCCCTGGCGGCCGGCGAGCACATGGTGCTCGCCGACCTTCAGGCGCCGGTGGCCGGCGCGTGGCTGATCATGGGCCTTGGGGTTTGGGTGACCGCCCGATTCGACGACGACCGGCGTGCGCGGGTCGCCGTGGTCGGGTCGCCGGGGTTCGCCTCCGATCTCGCTGAGGAGCTCGAGGCGGCCGGTATCCGCGCCTATGAGCTGGTTGGCTGGTTCGGGCGCGAGGCTCCCGCACCGTACGCCCACGACGCGCCGGCCGGCCGCCTCGAATACCTCGGTGGCCTCGACGAGGTTCGCGCCGCTGTCGTCCGGCGGCAGCTTGAGTTGCTCGTCTGCGGGCGCGTGGAGCACGCCCAGGCCGGCGACGGCGCCGAACCGGATCCCGACCCATGCGCCCTGATCGCGGATTCCTGTCTCGATCTGCCGGTGCGGATGATCGAGGCGAACCAGCTCTACGAGGAACTGCTTGGGCACGTGCCGCTAGGAACCACGGACTCGGCCTGGTTCCGTTACATCATGCATCCTCGCTTCCGCCCGACGTCGCCGCTCTGGAAGCGGTGCTTCGACCTCGCGAACGCGACCTGGATGGCACTCGTCGCGCTGCCCGTGGTGGGCATCGCGGCGGTCGCGATCAAGCTCACCGATGCTGGGCCGGTGTTCTACCGGCAGCGGCGCGTCGACGAGCGCGGCAAGGAGTTCGAGATCGTGAAGCTGCGGACGATGGTGCCGGGCGCGGAGGAGAGCGGTCCGCAATGGAGTGAGGCAGGTGACGGGCGCGTGACGCGGCTCGGCAGGTTCCTGCGCCGGACCCACATCGACGAGTTGCCGCAGCTGTGGTGCGTGTTTCGTGGCGAGATGACGCTGGTCGGCCCGCGACCGGAGCGCCCCGAGATCTGCGCCGAGCTGGAGAGCCGCTTCCCCCACTACACCCGGCGGCACCTCGTGAAGCCGGGGATCACCGGATGGGCGCAGGTCCGCTGCGGCTACGCCGGCTCGGAGCTGGGCACGGCCTGGAAGCTCTGCCACGACCTCTTCTATATCAAGCGCCGCTCGATCCTGGCCGACTGGCTGATCATCGTCGAGACGGCCTTCCAGGCGGGACGGGACGCCCATCGGGCGCTGCGCGCTCCGGACCAGCGATTCATCGTTGGTGAGGCCCATGAGTAGCTCCAGCCCGGAGCTGGCCGGCGGCACGGGCCTGACTACCATCCCTGCCCAGCTCTCGATCCTGGTCGTGGACGACCAGCGCCGCTGCCTGGAGGCGAATCTCGCGGCCTGCCGGCTGCTCGGCCTCCCGCGAAGAGCGGCGCTCGGCAGGACGGTGGACGATTTCCTCACCTCCGGGATGCGCAAGCGCCTGGACCACGTCTGGCGCGCCTTCCGCGAGGGAGGAGGACACGCCGGGCCGTTTGAGCTCAGCTCCCAGGCCGCGGAGGCGCACGAGGTCCACCTCAGCGTGGTGGCCAACGTGCTGCCCGGCCGCCATCTGTTGATCCTCTCGGCGACCGAGTCGCAGCCCGGCGAGGTCGAAGCCCCACGGAACGCGCAGTCCAATGCGCAGAGCCGCCCCCGCGACGTCAGCAGCGGGCCGCGTTTCGGCCGGGGCGGGCCGACCTCGCGCGAGCGGGAGGTGCTCGCCCTGCTGGCCGCCGGGGCCACTGACGAGCAGATCGCGGAGATGCTCGAACTCTCCCCGGCGACCGTGCAGACGCACGTGCGCAACGCCAAGGCCAAGCTTGGGGCTCGGACGAGGGCCCAGGCCGTGGCCATGGCGCTCCAGAACGGGATGATCAACCTCACCTGAGCGGACCCTGCCCGGGTCAACACTGGCCTGATGCGGTCAGTCTCCGTTGCCGTGTCGCTGTGCCGCGAGCTTGTGCTGCAGGACCGGGATCTGGGGTTCGTACGGATTCTTCCGCTTGGCGATGGCGAGCTGCTCGCGGGCGAGGCGAGGCGATTTCCGGGCGTAGAGCTGCGCCAGGATGAAGTAGGAGGCCCACTCCTCGGGGCGCTTCTCGACCGCCCGGTGAAGGGCATCGATCGCCCGCCGGCGATCCCCTTTGGCGCGGGCGATGGCGCCCTCGGCGAGCAGCGGATCGACGCTCAGCGGGTTCAGCGTTTGCGCCCGATCGAGGTCCTCGCTGAGGAAGGGAGGCACGGCCGAGATCGCGAGCACCACGGCGCCGGCGGTCAGCCAGCGCCGTCCCTGACCCCGAGGCGGGTCACCGACGATCCGGCGAGCTGGCGCGCATGCCGAGCCGACCAAGGCCAGAACGGGCGCGGTGATCGCCGGGTAGGGCCAGAACCAGTCGACCGAGTCGTGTACCAGCCAGTAGGTGCCGGCGGTCAGCGCGATGATCGATAACCACGCCGGCTCGGGCCCCAGCCGGCGCGCCCGCATCGCCCCGACGCCGGCCGCTGTGATCGAGCCCGCGAACAGGAGCAGCCCCGGGAAGCCGAATTGGGCGAGATTCTCGAGCTCGACGCTGTGCGCGTCCTGAACGGCGACCGGACCGTCCTGATGCCGCTCTCGCAGGTAGGTGTAGCGGAAGCCGCCGCCGCCGTCGCCGAGCAGGGGGTGGTGTCTCGCGTCCAGAAGCGCCACCCGCCAGATCGCCGGTCGTTGGGTGGCGGCGTTGAGGGTGGAGAAGCGGCTCGACTGGCTGGACAGGTTGGCGTCCTTTCCGCTCGAGAGCTGAGAGACGCGCTTGTCGATCCAGTCGACAGGATTGCCGGCGACCGCCACGAAGGCGATCGAGCCGGCGAGCACCGCTGCCGCGAGCCCCACGACCGTGGCCCGGTCGGCGATCTCGACCCGCCGCGGTGAGGCCGGAATCCGCTTGCCCACGAGCGCCGCCACCGCGCCAATCGCCAGCGACAGCCCGGAGGTCAACGCAACCGCGCGCCCCGCCCCGTGCAGCTCATCGAGCGCCGAGCGCAGCGGAGCGTCCGCGTTCCCGGCGTGGTAGAGATCGATCAGGGACGGGAGGATCAGCAGCGCCGGGAGGGCGGCGAGCGCCAGCCAAACCAGCCTGCGCGCCCGGTCCCTCGAGAAGAGGAGATACACGCACAGTGCGGCCGCGCCGGCCGGCAACGCCCCCCGGCTCTGGCTCAGCATCGCCAGGTCGAGGCAAAGGGTGGCCGTCGCCAGGGCGGCGGAGCGCACGGGCCAGGCGCCCGCGCGGCGCGAGGCCAGCCCGAGCGCCGGCCACAACGCGATCGCAAAGAACGCCGCGTTCGCGTTCCGGTAGCCGAGCGGGAACTGGAGCGTCCCATCGACCTCGAGGTAATGCCGAGCCTGGTCGCCGGTGAGCATGCCGATCACGGCGACGATGCCGGCGAACGCCCCGGCGACGGCAAGCGGCGCCAGCGCCAGGTGCTGGCGACTGCCCAGCAGGTTGCAAAGCCAGATCCCGAGCCCGAAGGCGAGCGCGTAGGTCAAGATCCGTTGCGCGGTTTCGATCGCGACGTCCGGCGCCGGGCTCCAGAGCGCCGACAGCGCCGCCCAGACGCCAAGCCCGGCGAGCAAGACGAGCGCGATCGCCACCGGCTGCGAGGGCCGCAGGCTGGCGCGCCAGGGGGCGGCCCAGGCGAGGAGCACCGTGATGGCGCAGAGGAGGATCGTCCCTGGGAGCAACACCGTGCCGAAGAAGGCGCCGTCATTCGCCGCCCACCACGACCAGACGATCGCGAGCGCCGCGAGCAGCAGCACCGCCGCCGGCTCCACGCGCCGTTGGTCCACTAGGCGAAGGAAGCCGCGGTGGCCCGCAGGCCCTGCTCGAGCGTGGTGGTGCCGGGTCGCCAGCCCAGCTCGCTCGCGGCGCGCGCGCTGTCGATCGCGATTCGCTGAACTTCCCCGGGCCGCGGTGGAGCCATCTGGGGATCGAACTCCCGCTCGCAGAAGCCTGCCAGCAGCCGGCCTAGCTCGAGGACGCTCGTCTCGACGGCCGTGCCGATGTTGTAGATGCCCTGAGCTTCAGACGCGGCGCCGGCCAAGAACGCCTCGACAACGTCGCCGACGTACACGTAGTCGCGCGTCTGGCGGCCGTCGCCGAACACTCGCGGGGTGCCGCCGCCGAGCAGCACCCCGCAGAAGATCGCCACCACGCCCGCCTCCCCGAGCGGGTCCTGCCGCGGTCCGTAGACGTTGCCGAGCCGCAGGGCGACCGCCGAGAGGCCGTAGAGGCGCCCGTACAGCGACAGGTAGCCCTCGGGGAAGCTGGCGTCCTGAGCCCTCGCCGTAGATCGCCCCGCCCGTCGAGGCGAGGACGAAGCGCCGCGCCTGTGTCTGCCGCGCCGCCTCGAGCAGGTTGAGGGTCCCGCCGACATTGACGCCGAGGTCGAACACCGGGTCGGACACCGAGCGTCGCACGTCGATCTGGGCGGCGAGGTGGAACACCACCTCGGGGCGCCCGGTCTCCAAGGCTTTGGCTACCGCGGCCGCATCGGTGATGTCCGTCTCCACCAGGACGGCGCCCTTG
>VAYK01000079.1:9825-18047 GCA_005884985.1 Actinomycetota bacterium
ACCCCAACAGGACGATCAGGTTCCCGCCCTCGATCGCGGCCAGCCCGCCCTTCTTTAGCTGGACCCGGGTGCCCGTGGCGGCCTCGATCGCGTGCGAGAGGTCGGGCTCGTGCCCGACCAGGAGCACGGTGGCCGGCCGGCTGCCCTGGATCCGGACCTGGCCGGCCACCTGCTCAGGATTGACGTCGCCGCCGCGAAGCGCCTCGGTCTCGTCGACCCCGACGCCCAGCTCGCGGCAGACGATCCGCGCCGTGTCCCGGGCGCGGATCTTGGGGCTCGTCAGGCAGGCGTCGAGGCTGACCTCGAGGCCCGCGAGGGCCCCGCCGGCGGCCTCGGCTTGCCGCTCTCCCTTCTCGGTTAGCCGCCTCGCGTCGTCGTCCTCGGGCGAGTCCTCGGCATCCCCATGCCGCAACAACCAGATCATGAGCAACTCCGCCGACCAGCTTCAACCACCATCGCTTTGGAATCCTCGCACCGTGCGGGTTGTGGTGCCGGTGGCATCTGGGCCGACTGAAATCATCAACGCGTGAGCGTCGTCCACCTCCATGTCCACAGCGAGTACTCGCTGCTCGACGGCGCCTGCAAGATCGACCGCATGGCCGCCCGAGCGGCGGAGCTGGGGATGCCCGCGCTCGGGCTTACCGATCACGGCGTGATGAACGGCGCCGTCGAGCACTACAAGGCGTGCAAGGCGAATGGGATCAAGCCGATCATCGGGCTCGAGGCATACCTGGTCGATGACCGCCGCCGCGCCGATCAGCGCGTCGAGCGCAATCACCTCACCCTGCTGGCGTCCACGGAGGCCGGCTTTCGCAACCTGGTCGAGCTCACCTCGGCCGGCTTCCTCGAAGGCTTTGGCCGCGGCAAGCCGGGCGTCGACACCGAGCTGCTCGACCGTCACGCGGATGGCGTGATCGCGCTGACGGGCTGCCTCCAGTCGCGGTTTTGCCGTCGCCTGGCCGAGGAGCGTCCCGCCGACGCTCGGGCCCACCTCGACGAACTGCTTGGCGTCTTCGGGCCGGAGAACGTCTACTTCGAGATCCAGGCCAACGGGCTGGCGGAGCAGGAGAAGGTGAACGAGGGCATCGTCCGCGCGGCGCGGGAGCTCGGCCGGCCGCTGGTCGCCACGGCCGATGTCCACTACCTGCGGCGCGAGGACTACTCGAACCACGCGGCGCTGCTGTGCGTGCAGACCAAGTCCACGATCGAGCAGCCCAAGTTGCGCTTCGAGACCAACGAGTTCTTCCTCAAGAGCCCCGCGGCGATGGCCGAGTCGTTCTCGCGCTGGCCCGAGGCGGTGCCCACCACGCTCGAGGTCGCCGAGCGTTGCAACGTCGAGATCGAGCTCGGGCAGCTGCTCTTGCCTCGCTTTCCGACCCCGGACGGCGAGCAGCCGGCCGCGACGCTGCGCCGACTCGCCACCGAGGGCCTGCGGCGTCGCTACGGCGATCCGCCTCCCGCCGAGGCTCTCGAGCGGCTCAAGTTCGAGCTCTCGGTGATCGCCGAGATGGGCTTCGACTCGTATTTCCTGATCGTCTGGGACTTCGTCAAGTACGCCAAGGACAGCGGCATCGCCGTCGGCCCCGGGCGCGGCTCGGCGGCGGGCTCGATCGTGGCCTACAGCCTCAACATCACCGACCTCGACCCGCTCTCCAACGAGCTGCTCTTCGAGCGCTTCCTCAACCCGGCTCGCAAGTCGATGCCCGACATCGACATCGACTTCTCGGTTCGCGGTCGCGAGCGCGTGATCCGCTACGTGGGCGACAAGTACGGGCGCGAGTCGGTGGCCCAGATCATCACCTTCGGCACCATGGCCCCCCGCGCGGCGACCCGCGATGCGGCCCGCGTGCTCGGGTTCGATTACGCCACCGGGGACCGGATCGCCAAGCAGATACCCGAGCCGGTCATGGGCCGCAACCCGAGCTTCGAGGAGTGCCTCGCCGATGGGGAGGAGCTGAAGCATGCCTACGACTCCGATCCCGACGCCCGGCGCATCCTCGACGTCGCCCGCGGGCTCGAGGGGATCGTCCGCAACAGCTCGATCCACGCCGCCGCCGTGGTGATCGCCGACCGGCCGCTGGCCGAGATCGTCCCGCTGCAGCTCGCCGAGGATCGCGGCGCACCGGCCGAGCGGGGCGCGAACGGCAAGCCGGAGCGCTCCTACAAGATCGTCACCCAGTACTCGATGGGCCCGATCGAGGAGATGGGTCTCCTGAAGATGGACTTCCTGGGCCTGCGCAACCTCGACGTGATCGAGGACGCGATCGAGATCATCAAGCGCTCGCGCGGGATCGAGCTCGACATGCAGGCGATCCCGCTCGACGATCCGAAGACCTTCGAGATGCTCTCGCGCGGCGACTCGATCGGCGTCTTCCAATTCGAGTCGGACGGGATGCGCGACGCCCTGCGCCGGGTCCGGCCCACCGCCTTCGACGACATAGTCGCGCTGGGCGCCCTCTACCGGCCGGGCGCGATGCGGTTCATCGACGACTACGCTGCCGGCAAGCGCGACCCCTCCTCGGTCCGCTACGCGGATCCACGCCTTCGCTCGATCACCGAGTCCACCTACGGCTGCTGCATCTACCAGGAGCAGCTGATGGAGATCGCCAAGCAGATGGCGGGCTTCAGCGCCGCCGAGGCGGACGACCTCCGCAAGGCGGTGGGGAAGAAGAAGCGCGGCCTGATGGCGCAGATGAAGGACAAGTTCCTGGCGGGCATGGCCGAGTCCGGCACCGATCGACGGGTCGCCCAGGACCTCTGGTCGCTGATGACCGCGGCGGCCGACTACTCCTTCAACCGCTCGCACGCCGCGTGCTACGGGCTGATCTCCTATCGGACCGCCTACCTTCGGGCGAACTACCCGGCCGAGTACATGGCGGCGGTGATCTCGTCAGTCATGTCGACCAAGGACAAGGTGCCGTTCTTCGTCAACCGCTGCGACGAGATGGGGATCGAGGTGCTGCTCCCCGACGTCAACTCGTCCGACCATGGATTCGTGGTCAGCGGCAAGTCGATCCGCTTCGGGCTCGACGCGGTGAAGAACGTTGGCCACCAGGCGGTCGAGGCGATCATCCAGGCGCGCGAGGCCGGGGGCCCGTTCTCTTCGATCTGGGACTTCTGCCACCGGGCGGACGCGCGGGCCGTCAACAAGCGGGCGGTCGAGTGCCTGATCAAATGCGGGGCGCTCGACTCGTCGGGCGACACCCGCAGGGGGATGCTCGAGGTGCTGTCCGCGGCCCAGGCCAGCGCCTCGAAGTCGCAGGAGGACGCGCGGCGTGGGCAGGCCTCGATCTTCGACCTCGGCGATGCGCCGGCCGCCGGCGTGGGGGAGACCGCCGGCGGGCTGGGCGACCATCGCCCGCCGGTTGTCGCCGACGAGTTCGACCAGCGTGAGCTGCTGCGACTCGAGAAGGAGACCCTTGGGACCTTCCTCTCCGCGCACCCGCTGGCCGAAGTTCGCGACGCGCTTCGCGAGCGGGTGGACTGCTCGCTCGACGTGGTGGCCCGCAAGGAGGACGGCGCCTGGGTCACCGTGGGCGGCATCGTCAGCGAGCGAAAGCGCGTGCGCACCCGCAGCGGCGCGTACGTGATGTTCGCGACCCTGGACGACCTGCAGGGCCGAGTCGAGCTGTTCGTCCGCGACGCCGCCAGCGAGGCGGCGGATCGGATCGAGCTCGATCGCGTCGTCCTGGTGCGGGGGCGAGTCGACCACAAGGGCCGCGGAGAGACGAGCCTCGTGGTCGCCGAGGCGGAGCCATTCGAGCCCGGCGAGGACGAGGTGGCGGCGGCGCGGGCCAAGGCGACGGCTCGCCAGCCGGATCGGATCCTGCTGCGGGTCAGCGCCGCCGAGTTCGGGCCCCAGCTCGTCGAGGATCTGAAGACGGTGTTCCAGAGCTTCCGGGGCGACTGCGAGGTGGTGCTCGAGATGGAGACCCGCGAGGGCACCCGGCGGCTTCGCTTCGGCCGCGACTATTGCGTCACCCCTTCGCAGGCGCTCCGCGCCGAGCTGGATCACCTGCTCGGCCCCCCGGGCGTTGGCTGCCTGACACAAGGGCGGTGGGGGCCCGCTCGCGGGTCTAGACTCTTCACATGCCACTCAAGCAACGAGGAGAGGAGGCCGTGCGGGCCGGCGAGTGCCGGCAGTGCCGCACCTTCTGCGACCGGCTCGTTGACCCTCGTGGCTGCCTCGAGCTTCGCTGCCGCTACCTCTACAGCTACGTCGATCCACTGAGCGGCGGCCACTACATGGGCTGCATGCGCAAGGTCTTCCGCGCCGAGATCGATACGGAGAAGTTCGAGGCGGCCGAGCGCAACGGCGGCTACGGCGGCATCAAGATGACCGGCGACCCGTTGCCCCAGTGTCAGTTCCGGGTCGAGCCGGCCTACGAGCACGTCGGGCCCGCCCACGAGTGCGTCAACCCGGGTTTCTTCGACGCCGGGGACGGTCGCGAGGCCGCCTTCGACCTCCGCGACGCCCTGGCGTAGCTCCATCTCAGCACGTCCGGGTGCGCCGAATCCCGAGCACGTCCCACCCGAGGCCCATGTCCGTCCCTGGTCCTACGTTCTCTGCCTGAGCCCGTCGCGGCGGAGTCGCTTGGCCGTCCGGACCTCGTTGCGATCGGGGCCATGCCCGTCGGAGCCCGGGGTCTCGATCAGCGCCGGCAGATCCTCGAAGCGGGGCTCCGAGAGGAATACTCGCAGGCCCTTGCGGCCGAGCTCCCCGTCGCCCAGGTTGGCGTGGCGGTCGCGGTTGGCGCCGAGCGGGACCTTCGAGTCGTTGACGTGGACGCAGTGGAGCCGCTCGAGCCCGACCTTCGCGTCGAACTCGTCGATCACCCCCGCGAGTGCGTCGATCGAGCGGATCTCGAACCCGGATGCCAGCAGGTGGCAGCAGTCGAGGCAGGCGCCAAGGCGCTTGCCAGCTCCGGCGGCGTCGATCAGCTCGGCGAGCTCGTCGAAGTTGCGACCGAGCGGGCCCTGCGTGCCGGCGGTGTTCTCGAGCAGCAGCGGACAGCGCTCGGAGCTTTCG
The DNA here is from genome assembly GCA_005884985.1 of Actinomycetota bacterium. GTDB lineage: Bacteria > Actinomycetota > Thermoleophilia > Solirubrobacterales > 70-9 > AC-56. Next base: position 14,855 of record VAYK01000079.1, read on the forward strand.
AGTGCTTCCCGGATCGCCTTACCGGCGCGCTTCACCGACGGCTCGTGAGGCTCTCCCTTGCGTGCCCCGGCGTGCAGTACAACACCGCCTGCCCCGATGCCATCGCCGATCCGAAGCGCGTGCTTGAGCGAGGTCAGCGACTTGCGGCGGACCTCGCGTTCCTTGCTGGCGCAGTTGATCAGGTAGACGGCATGGATCACGACGACATCCAGCCGGGAGGCGTCCATCGCCTGGCGAAAGGCTTCGAAGTCGTCGTCGGTGTAGGCGGTCGGGCGCCACATCCGCGGGCTCTGATGGAAGATCTGGATCGCCTCGCAGTCGCGCTCGCTTCCGCGCTCGACCGCGTTTGCCAGCCCGCCCGCTGTGGAAACATGGCCGCCGATCAGCATTGACCTCCTCGCCCCCTCGCCTTCGCTTCGCTCCCTCGCCGACGGGCGCACTGCACATCGGCGGCGCCCGCACGGCACTCTATAACTGGCTCCTCGCCAGGCACTCGGGCGGCACGCTCGTGCTGCGGATCGAGGACACGGACCGCGAGCGCTCCGTGCCGGAGAACGTCGAGCAGATCCTCGACGCGCTGCGCTGGCTGGAGCTCGATTGGGACGAGGGCCCGCTGAGCCAGTACGCGCGCCGCGAGCGTCACCGGGAGCGCATCGAGGAGCTGGTCGACGGCGGCCACGCCTACCCCGACCCGGCGACCGCCGATGACGTTCGTTCCTGGAAGGAGGCCCACGGCGGCGCCGGTTATCGTGGCGAGCCCCGCGACGAGCCCGGCGCGGCGATCCGCCTGCGCGCTCCCGACGATGGCGTCACCGTGGTAGAGGACCTGATTCGGGGGCCGGTGCGGTTCGAGAACCGCACCCAGGACGACTTCGTCGTCGCCCGCGGTGACGGCACGCCCCTGTACAACCTCGCGGTCGCGGTCGACGACGCGGACATGGGGATCACCGACGTCGTCCGGGGTGACGATCACCTATCGAACACCCCGAAGCAGCTGCTGGTCTTGAAGGCGCTCGCCGCCGCCCCGCCGCGCTACGCGCACCTGCCGCTCCTGCACGGCCCGGACGGGCGCAAGCTCTCCAAACGACACGGCGCCGCCTCCGTGCAGGAGCTGCGCCAGCAGGGCTACCTGCCGGCCGCGGTCCGCAACTACCTCGCCCTGCTCGGCTGGGGGACCGAGGACGACACCACGATCCTCGACACCGACGAGCTGATCGAGCGATTTTCGATCGACCGAGTGGGACGCTCGTCGGCGATCTTCGACCAGCGCAAGCTGCGCTGGCTGAACGGTCGCTTTATGCGAGAGCTTCCCCTCGACGAGTACGAGCGGCGCCTGGTCGCGTACCTGCGGCTGGACGCCGAGACGGACGCGGAGGCGTTCCTGGCTGCCGAACCCGAACAACGGCGCACGGCTTGCGAGATCGTGCAGGACAAGGCCCAGACGCTGGACGAGGTATGGCCGCTGATCAGGTTCCTGTTCGCGGGACCGGCGGACGATGCGGCGGCCTGGGAGAAGGTGATGACTCCGAAGGCCCGCCCCGCGCTGGTCGACGCCGTCGAGGCTCTCCGCGCTGTGGATGGCTTCGACCCGGCATCGATCCAGGCGGCGTTGAGCCCGATCGTGGAGCGCTCGGGCCGCGCAAAGGCGGTCTACCAGCCGATCCGGGTTGCGATCACCGGTACCACGGTCTCCCCCGGGATCTTCGACTCGCTCGCTGCGCTGGGGCGGGAGGAATCGCTAGTGAGGATCGAGCGAGCGCTGGACAGACTGGGGTGAGCCCAGACGGCTGAGGTCGGGCCGGACCCCAGAGCGAATCAGGGCATGATGATCCTTAAACAAGGCTAAACATTGGCGGCCGGATTGCCGATCATGGACTTGGGTAAGGATTCCATGACCCCGGTTGCCACCAAGCAGCGGCGGGCGAGGACGCCGCAGAAGCGCGCCACAGCGCCGCCCAAGCGCGGACCAGCGCCGCCCAAGCGCGCCGCAAGCGCGCGGCAGAAGCGTGCGCCGGCACAGACGCGCGCGAAGGCGTCGGGCAACGCGAAGGCGCCGAAGACCACCACGTCGAAGGCCAAACGAGCGGCTTCCAAGCCGGGCAAGGCCGCCGAGCGCAGGGGCGGACAGGGCGGTCGCCGCCTCGCCGCCGCGTTCGACGCCGCCTCCCGCCTGCCGGCGCTGACGGAGCCGCGCAAACGCCTTCTGCGCGCCTCCGACGGCGCGAGCTCATCGCCCGCGGAGCTCATCGAAGCTGTTGAGTCGGACGTCGCTCTGACGACCACGATCATGCGTGCCGCCGGTCACGCCGGGTACGCCAAGGGAGCCGGTGGCGTGCGCCAGGCGATCGACGCGCTGGGCGCATCCGGTGTCCGGGAGGTCGTCGCCTCGATCGATTCCTATGATCCGTTCAAGGCGCCGAGCGCCGCGGCCGAGCGGCATGAGCGCTTCCGGCGGCACGCCGTGGCCACCCGGCACGCGGCCGACCGGATCGCCGAGCTGGCGCGACTCCCCGAGCGAGACGAGCTGGCGGCAGCCGCCCTGCTTCACGATGTCGGGCGTCTGGTGTTGGCCGAGATGTACGAGCAGTTCGAGCAGCTCGACGCCCGGCTGATGGCCCCCGAGGAGCGCGTGCGGTGCGAGCGTCGAGAGCTTGGAATCGACCATGCTCTAGTCGGCGCGGTCCTCGTCCGGCGATGGCGACTTCCCCGCGGCATCGCGGCCGCCGTCGAGCGACACCACACGCCCGAAGCCGACGGACACGCCGCGGCGATCCAGTTGGCCGACCTGGTCGTCCACCACGCGCACGGCGACGCCGCTCCCCCCGAGGCGATGGTCGATGCGGCAGCGCGGCTGGGGCTCGAGCGCGAGAGCATCGCGCCGCTCCTTTACGAGTTTCCCCACTCGGGCGAGACGCCGCGACGCGCTACCGATCCGTGTCCGCTGTCCGTGCGCGAGGTCGACGCCCTGCGCGGGCTCAGCGAGGGGAAGGTCTACAAGCAGATCGCCCGCGAGCTGTCGCTCTCGGTGAGCACGATCCGCACCCACCTCCACAACGTATATCGGAAGATCGGCGCCGTCGATCGTGCGCAAGCGGTACTGATGGCACGCGACCGCGGCTGGATCTAGCGGCTACTCGATTAGCGAAGAGCGAAGGGCGATCGCCACCGCATGGGCGCGATCGCGGGCGCCGAG
>VAYK01000006.1 GCA_005884985.1 Actinomycetota bacterium
ATGGAACTGCTTCAGGCTGACCTCGACCCGGTCGAACCCGTCGAGCTTGTCGAAGACGTTGCTCTGCTGCTGCAGACCGAGGTCGAGCCCGCTGCCGCTGACTGAGAGATTTGTTCCGTCGCCGAACAGCAGCCGAGCCGCGGGGAAGGCTTGAAGCGAGACGTCAGCCGTGCCGCCGCCGTCGGTGAGCCGATCCTCGATCCGGTGCTCGGCCACCGGTGGGATGACGAGCTGGCTAACCCCAAACAGGGCCACCAGCACCAGCGCGGCGATCAGAAGCCAGCGGGCCATCCGCGGGAAGGTTGTCAGGTGGCCTCGATACCAGTCGGCGTCGCGGGGATAGACTCGCGCTCCATGGAGGAGCGCCGGCCCAGAGTCCTGGCCATCGATGCCGGCGGGACAATGACCGACACCTTCATCGTCGACGAGTTGGGATCGTTCGTGGTCGGCAAGGCGCAGACGACCCCCGACGACGAGTCGGTCGGCTTCATGGAGTCGGCGCGCGATGCCCTGAAGCAGTGGGAGTCGTCCCCCGAAGAAGCGTTCGGCACGATCGCCTCGGGCATCTACAGCGGCACCGCGATGCTCAACCGGCTGCTCTCCCGCCAGGGCCTCGAGATCGGTGCGATCGTCACCGCCGGGCAGGAGGACTACCTGAAGATCGAGCGGGGAATCCAGACGTACCTCGGCTACTCCTACTCCGACCGCCTCCACCTCGCGACCCACTACCACAACCCGTCGCTGGTGCCGCGCGAGCGAATGAAGGGGGTGCGCGGCCGGATCGACGTGTTCGGCGAGGAGGTGGCGCCGCTTCGCGAGCAGGATGCCCGCGAGGCCGCCGCCGAGCTGCTCGACGCCGGAGTCGACGGGATCTGCGTCTGCCTGCTGCTCTCGTACCGCAACGCCGAACACGAGATCCGAGTGGGAGAGATCCTCGCCGAGGAGAAGGCGAAGCGGGGCGTGGACGGTCAGGTGCCGGTATTCCTCTCTTCGGAGCTCTATCCACAGCGCCGCGACCTGCCGCGGCTCAACTCGACCCTGATCGAGGCCTACGCCGCCGAGCCCTCGCGGGGCACGCTGAAGGCCGTGCGCGATCAGACCAAGAAGGCGGGGGCCCGCTTCGAGCTTCGGGTGATGGCCTCGCACGGCGGCACGATCTCGATCGAGGCCAGGGAGCTGGCCCGGACGCTGGTCTCCGGACCGATCGGCGGCGTGGTCGGCGGTCAGGGGATCGCCGAGCGGCTCGGGATCCCAAACGCGCTCTGCACCGACATCGGCGGCACCTCGTTCGACATCGCGCTGATCACCGACGGGCGGTTCGAGATCACGCCGACGCCAGACATCGCTCGCTTCATGCTCAACATGCCGCTGGTCAAAATCGATTCGATTGGCGCCGGCACCGGCTCCTTCGTGCGCGTCAACCCCAACTCCGGCCGGCCCGAGCTGGGCCCGGACTCCGCCGGCGCCCGCATCGGTGTCTGCTGGCCGGAGGGGGGCTTGGAGACGATCTCGGTCACCGACCTCAACCTGGTGCTCGGCCGGGTCAACCCCGACTACTTCCTCGGCGGCGACGTGAAGCTCGATCCGGAGCGGGCCCGCGCCGAGGTCGAGCGTCAGCTCGCCGAGCCGCTCGGGCTCGAGCTCGACGACGCGGCGGCTGGGGTGGTGGGCCTGTTCGAGCAGACGCTGAAGAACGAGGCCGTCGGGCGGATCCTCGGCAAGGGGTACTCGCCGGCCGACTACGCGCTGCTCTGCTACGGGGGCGGCGGGCCGCTGCACGTCGGGGGCTACACCGAGGGCGTCGCCTACCGCGACGTCCTCGTTCCGGCGTGGGCGGCCGGCTTCTCGGCCTACGGCTGCGCGTGCGCCGACTTCGAGTATCGCTATGACCAGACGATCGACATGCCGATCCTGCCCGGCCAGGACGAGCTGGAGAAGGCGGGGATCGCGGTGATGATCACGGGCGGTTGGCTCGGATTGGAAGACAAGGTGGCCGACGAGTTCGCGAAGTCGGGGATCGAGCGCGACGCGATCACCTTCACCCACGCGGTCCGCATGCAGTACTACGGCCAGCTCAACGACATCGAGATCGTTTCGCCGCACGCAGAGCTCGAGGACGATGGGCAGCTCGACGACCTGATCGACGAGTTCGAGCGGGCATACGGCAAGGTCTACGCGCGCTCGGCTCGCTCGCCGGAGCTGGGCTACCTGGTGACCCAGGCGATCGTCCACGGCTCGGTCGAGGTCGAGAAGCCGGCGCTCCCGGACTTCGGCGAGGGCGAGGGGGCGCCGCCATCGAAGGGAGCGCGGCGGGTGCGCTGGGGCGACGACTATGCCGACTCGGACATCTACGAGCTCGACCAGGTCGAGGCGGGCAATTCGATCACCGGCCCGGCGATCGTCGAGGCGACACGGGACCTGGAGCCGCGGGAGCGCGAGCCGATCGGCTGGGAGGGCAAGCGACTGGACCAGATGCTCGCCGAGTCCGAGCGGCTGTTCGCCGACACCGGCTCCTACTGCGGCCTCAGCGGCGAGCTCGAGCTCAAGGACTCAGACCCGATCGGCTACGAGAAGCTGTTCGCGAGGCTTCGCGGCGGCCTCGTTTCGGCGCGCGAGACGGCGCTCAACATCTCGGCCTCGCCCATCGTCCGCGAGCTGGGCGAGCTCTGCTTCGCGCTCTACACCCCCGAGGGGGACTCGGTCGCGCTCTCGACCGGAATCATCGTCCACGTCCACACGATGTCGGATGCGATCAAGTGGATGGTCCGCCACGGCTACGAGGACAACCCAGGGATCCGCCCGGGCGACATCTTCGCGAACAACGACCCGGTGATCGGCGACGTCCACAACGCCGACGGGGCGGCGTCACCCACGTGCTCGACATCGGCGCCTCGACGCCCGGAGGAGTGCCGGTGGGGCCGACCAACCGGCTCGACGACGGCATCGACCTGCCCTGCATGAAGATCGGCGAGAACGACGAGCTCGCCCAGTGGCACCTGCTGCGCTGCCAGAAGCAGACCCGGGCGCCGATGTACTACCTGCTCGACGAGCGCACGCGGCTGGCCGGCTGCCACATGATCCGCGAGGCGGTCGAGCGGGTGATCCTCGAGGAGGGAATCGAGAGCATCAAGCAGTTCTCCCGCGAGGTGATCGAGGAGGGGCGGCGCTCGTTCAAGTCGCGGATCCGCGAGATGACCGTGCCCGGCCGCTACCGCTCCGCCGCCACCTTCGACGTCACCTTCGCCGACAAGCAGGGGCTGCCGGCGCGGGCGCGACGCGACTTCCTCATGCACGCACCGTTCGAGGTCCGAATCGGCGGCGACGGTACCTACGAGCTCGACATGGAGGGAGCGTCGGCGTGGGGTTGGCACTCGATGAACTGCACGCCGTCCGGGATGCAGGGCGCGATCTGGGTGCAGTTCACGCAGACCCTGATCTGCAACGACAAGGTCAACGACGGCGCCTACCTGGCGATCGGGACCAACTTCCCCGAGGGCACGATCGCCAACCTGGGCGACGCCGAGGGCTCGACCGGAATCGCCTGGGCGTTCCTGCAGCCGGCGTTCACCGGCTTCCCGCGCACGCTCTCGCGGGCGCTCCAGGCGCGGGGCTTCATCGAGGAGGTGATTGGCTCCTACTCCTGCTCGGGCAACGTGATCCAGGGCGGCGGCATCGACCAGTACGGGAACTCGTCAGCGATCATGAACTTCGAGATCGCGGCGCAGGGGATGGGGGGGAAGTACGTGCTCGACGGCACCGACACCTGTGCGGCGATGTTCAACCCGGAGGGCGACGCCGGCGACGTCGAGATGTGGGAGCTGATCTGCCCGATGGTGTATCTGTCTCGCAGGCTCAAGGCGTCGAGCGGAGGACCGGGGCGGCATCGCGGGGGATCGAGCTTCGAGTCGCTGCTGCTGGTCTGGAAGACGCCGTTCTGGGAGCTCCAGAACCTCGGCACGACGCGGGTGTTCAGCGCCCAGGGTCTGTTCGGCGGCTACCCCGGCTCGGCGGCCTACGTACACAACATCAAGGGCGCCGACCTCCTGGATCGGGCGCGCAAGGGCGAGGCCTATCCCCTCTGCGACGGCGACTGGGACCATCCCGCGCTGCTCGAAATCGAGGGCGAGCGGACGTACAAGCAGGACAACTTCACCACGCTGGAGCCGTTTGCCGAGGGCGACCTCTACCTCTCGGTGATGAAGGGCGCGCCGGGCCTGGGGGATCCGCTGCTGCGGCCGCCGGAGGCGGTGGCGGCCGATGTCCGCGACGGGCACCTCCTGCCGCGCTTCACGGATTCCGTTTACGGCGTCGCGCTGAACGAGGACGGCGCGGCGGACGTCGCGGCGAGCGAGTCGCGGCGCGAGCGGATGCGTCGCGAGCGGCTCGAGCAGGCGGTGCCGGTGCGCGAGTGGTGGCAGCGAGAGCGCGAGCGGGTCGAGGCGCAGGACTTCATCGACGCGGTGAGGGTCTGCTACGCGGAGTCGATGCGGCTGTCGGCGCGCTTCGCGGCCGAGTTCCGCGGCTTCTGGGACCTGCCGGAGGACTTCCAGGTCGAGGCGGTGACGCCGACGGTCGCGGCCGACCGCGCCGAGCTCGGAAAGATCACGCCCGAGGAGACCGCCGACGAGTTCCTGGCGAGTTCGGAGGTGGAGACGGTCGAGCCGCCGAGGGCCGGGGGCGGGACGCTCGATCGCGAGACCTTGGCGGCGATGCTCGACGAGAAGCTCTCGCGGCGCGAGATCAAGGACATCCAGTCCGGCTACAAGGACCCGGACCGGTTCGAGAAGTGGATCGCGGTGCTCTCCGAGCGCCTGCCGTACGACGATCCGATCGTGCTGCCGATGGGGGAGGGGTTGAACGTGGTCAGCTCGGAGGGGGAGTTGGTCATCCGTTGTGATTGCGGCCACGACTTCTGCCCGCCGACCCGCAACTGGAAGATGGAGGCGGCGATCTACGTCCGCGACGACCTCGACACGCTGCTCGAGGTCTACCCGAAGATGGCCCACTGCGACCCTGAATGGATGGAGCTGCGCGAGCTGTATTGCCCCTCGTGCGCGCGCCAGCTCGAGACCGAGGCGGTGCCACCCGGCTATCCGGTGGTCCACGAGTTCCTGCCGGACATCGAGGGCTTCTATCGCGGCTGGCTCGGTCGCGAGGTTCCGTAAGCGTCCTGCCCGGACCGAGATCTGCGCCTACGGGACGGCAGTGCGGGTACGCAAGCGGTAGGGTCGCTACGAAGCGACCAGGAGGAGTCTCATGGCCAAGTTCCTGTTGAAGGCGTCCTACACGACCGAGGGCGTGAAGGGCGTGCTCAGTGGCGGCGGCACCGCTCGGCGAGAAGCGGTCCAGCAAACGGTCGAGGGTCTGGGCGGCTCGCTTGACGGCTTCTACTTCGCGTTCGGCGATACCGACGCCTATGTGATTGCCGACCTTCCGGACAACGCGACGGCCGCCGCGATCAGCCTCGTGGTCAATGCGGCTGGAGGCGCCCAGGTGACGACGGTGCCGCTGCTCACGCCGGAGGAGGCGGACGAGGCGGCGAAGAAGTCGGTCGAATACCGGCCGCCGGGAACCTAGGTCAAGCCGCCGGCCGCCGGGTCAGCTCGCGCCAGTCCGGCCACTCCGACGGCGGGCCCTCGGGGCGGCGAAGCTTGCGGGGGTCGCCCGAGGGGAGATCGGCGAGGAGCTCGCGGTTCCCGGGCTCGTCGAGCTGCTCGGCGACGGTGCGGCGGGCGACCTCGATCACCTGGTTTCGTCGTCTTGGGCTCATCAGGTTCGGGCCCATCGCCTCTAGGTCCTCGTCGGTCGGCTGGATCAGCACAACCTCGATGCCGCGGGCGCGGAGCTTCTTGGCCTCGCTGCCAAGGCGCCGGCCGGAGGCGTTTCGCATCGCCAGGTTGAGCCACTCGCGGGGGTTGAGTGCCCGGATCGGGTGCAGGGTGGAGGTCGGGTTGAGGCAGATGACCAGGTCGAGGTCCTCGTCGCGGAGGAGATCGGCATTGGAGGTCGAGTAGATGCCGCCGTCGACGTAGCGGCGCCCGGAAATCGTCTGCGGGTGGTAGATGCCCGGGATGGCGCAGGAGGCGGCGACGGCGTCGGCGAGGTCGGCATCGGGAGCGCCGGCGCGGCCGAACGGCACACGCCGGCCGGTCTCGTAGTCACAGGCGACGACCCAGAGGTTTGGGTGCGGGCTCCAGCCGCTCGGGACGGCGCGGCGGATCGTGTCCTTGAGCGACTCGGTGGAGAAGATGCCACGCGGAATCCAGCCGGTGAACACGGTGGCGGGCGTGAACCGGCGCGGGTTGGCGAGCGTGCGGAGCGCCAGTCGCCAAGAGCCGGGACCGATCGGCGGCAGGGCGCGCTGCAGCTGGAAGCGGGCGCCCCCGGCGCGGTCGGCCTCGGCGGCCGGGCGCCCATCGACGTCGACCACGCCCTCGAACGCCTCGCCGCGCGAGTGGGCGACCATGAACCACGGCGGGACGCCCGAGGCGCACAGCGCCCCGATCATCGAGCCTGCCGAGGTGCCGACGACGTAGTCCGCGTCGGCCGGGTCCCAGCCCGTCTCGGCGGCGAGCGCGTCCAGCCCGCCGGTGAGCCAGGCACCCCCCTGGATCCCACCTGCGCCGAGGACGAGGCCGACCTTCATCGCAGTTGATTCTCACCTACGCGGCGGCGGGCGGCGGCACTTCAGGTCCCCTCGGCACGGAGCAGACACAAAGTCAGCACAAACCTCGCTCACGCGTCAAGTCGTGAACGAGCCGCTAGATTTGATCCACAAGCGGCTGTGGCGGAACTGGTAGACGCGCGGCGTTCAGGTCGCCGTGTCCCCTTGGGACGTGGAGGTTCGACTCCTCTCAGCCGCATCCTCTTGATCCCTTCGGGCGCCTGGGCGCTCGGGATACCCCCGCTAGAATAGCCCGCTCTCGCCGCTATCGTCTAGGGGACTAGGACGCCGGATTCTCAGTCCGGAAACCCGGGTTCGAATCCCGGTAGCGGTGCCTTTTCCTCCTGCAAATTGGCAGGTTTTCGGAGGGTTGCGTTCGGGCGGTTCTGAGGCATGTCCCGAACTAGGCTCGGCTTTTCGCTTTGCGGAGCTGGGGACTTGGCACGGGACGCGGTCGCCGATCGCGCAGACGCTCGGGCGCGCGAAGCGTTAGCCGAGGTGGCCGCTCTGCCAGCCCGAAATCACGCTCAGCAGCGACAGCGCGAGCGCGAGACCGGCACCGAGCGAGGCAGCGACGAGCAGTCCACGAAGCCCCGTCCCCGGGATCGCCTGGCGCCGGACCGCCCCCCAGTCGGCCCGCAGCGAGCGGACCACGCGGGGGGCGTAGGCAAGGAAGTGGATCGCGAACACGACGCCCCAGACGATGAACATGATCTTGTGGAGCAGCAGCAGCTGATCGGAGCGGTGGCCGAGCAATAACAGCCATACCCCGGTCACGAAGACCCCCACCGTGGTGGCCACGAAGACCGGGGCAAGCAATCGCAGCGCCGGCGGCGGCGGGCCTTTCTCGCGGTAGATGCGCGCGCCCATGTAGTAGCGGACGAAGCGATAGCCCGTGCTACTGAGCTTCAGGAGCACGGGCGGGATCAGGAGCATCCCGATGAACATGTGGGCGCTCACGAGCCCACCCATGCGGATGATCGTGATGCCCTCGGCGGCCAACAGGATGGTCAGGACCGCAGCGGTCGCGCTGGTGAGAATCTCGTTGCCCTCCGTGCCGCCGAGGCGATCGCGCCAGCTGAGCGTCGCGGCGCGTCGGGTATGGGCGCGACGTCCGGCCGCACCTGCAGCGACCGGTTCGCCGTGTACCGCCGTGTGCTCGCGCAATTGCATTGATGGGATCTTCACGCGCCGCCGTCAAGGCGGGGTAAACCCCCGATCGGAGTCCCCTACCCGCCCGCCGCGACCCCGATGGCTGCGCTGAGACTGGCGATGATTGTGCCGCCGACGGTGACCGAGATGAAAGAGCGGATGAAATTGGTGTCGAAGAATCTCCAGCGCAGCCAGGCCAAGATCAGCAACTCCATGGAAACGATGACGATCGCCACGACGATGGCCACGTGGTAGTCGGAGAGCAAGAACGGCAGGGTGTGAAAGACGCCGCCAAGGAAGGTCCCGCCCCCCGTGATGCCGCCGCGAACCACCGGGTTGCCGCGGCCGGTCAGATCGCCGGTATCCGAAAGGCCTTCGGAGAATGCCATGCTCACTCCAGCGCCGAGTGCCGTGGCGAGCCCGGTGTAGAAGGCCGTGAGGGGGCGATGAGTGGCCAGGACCACGGCGAAGATGGGTGCAAGGGTTGAAAGGGACCCATCCATCAACCCGCTCAGGGCCGGCTGAACCCGCTGAAGCAAAAAGGATCGACTGTGAAGGTCGGCATGCGTATAGAAGCGAAGATGTCTCATCGCGACTCGCTTTCAGGGTCGAACCAGTTGGTGACGCAACCAAACCTAAGCGAGGATCTAATCCGATGAGGGCTCACCGGCTTCGGATTGTCGATCCCGGGCTCTTCTCCCTAAAGCGTGCCGCCCGGGCGGCGATCGTGATGCCCGCCGTCGTCCCATTTGCGGACCACGACATCCTGGTGCTTGCCGACTTCGGCGGTCCGTGGCGAAAGCGCCTCGTCGCATATCTGGGTTTGACCGTTGCCGGCGCTGCCCTGATCACCCTGGGAACGCTGTGCTCGCGAACGCCCTGGCTCGCGGTCGTGGCCATGGCGGTGGTCGGCTTCCTAATCCTCCTCTCGGGAGTGATCAGCGGCTACTTCGCCGCGGCCCGGATCGCTGCCCTGCTCACCTTCATCCTGCCGGTGAGCATCCCCGTACCCCCATCGGCGATCCCGGCACGGCTCGAGGGGTGGGCCCTGGCGGCTTCGGTGGGCATCGGCGCGGTGATGCT
>VAYK01000080.1 GCA_005884985.1 Actinomycetota bacterium
TCCCTCCGCGCGCATTACCGCGACAGGTTCTAAGGGTCGGCGCCGGGGGTTGCCTGGGACGCCATCTCAGCCCGCTTACCCGCGAGCTCCCCTGGTTCTCAACTTCAAGTCTACCCGGCGGCAGCGCTCGCCTCGGGCCCCCCATCGCGGCCCACCACGGGCAGGCGATCGAGGGCCGCCCGCAGCGAGCGCAGCGACTCAATCCCGATCTGACGATGGATCCGCCAGATCGGAGCCGTTACCCAACGCCGCCGGCGGGAACCGCGCCGGTGTCAGGCCTGCTCGGCCAGGGGCGTGCCGCCCGCGACCACGTTCACGAAGCCCTCGAGGTGGCGGGTGGTCCAGCACTCGAACGCCGCGGTGCAGTGGCGCTCGTAGGCGGCCATCACGGAGTCGCCGTAGTTCCAGTACAGGCGCGGCTCCGGATTGAGCCAAAAGGTGCGCCCGGCTCGCTCGCAGATGCTCCCGAAGACCTCGGCGTGGGGCTCGCGGCCGTTGGTGCGGGCATCGCCGAGCACGATCACCGTCGAGCGCGGGCCGAGGTCGTCGACGATCTGCTCGAGGAACTCGAGCCACACCCGTCCGTAGTCGGTGTAGCCGGAGACGTCGGCGACGCCGCCTTCGCGGCTGATCCGGTCCGAGATCGTGCGGAAGTCGCGCTCTCGCTCGAACACGTCCGTGATCTCCGAGATCCGCTCGATGAATACGAAGCTGCGGAGCTTGCGGAATGAGTCGTGCAGCGCGTGCAGCACGGAGAGGAAGAAGACGCTCGCCGAGGTGACCGAGGTCGAGACGTCGCAGAGCACGTAGATCTCGGGGCGCCGCGGATGCCTCGGCCGATACTTGAGCCGCAGCGGCACGCCGCCCGTCTCGAGTGAGGCCCGCATCGTGCGCCGCACGTCGACCGCCGCGCTGCGGCGGCGGCCGCGCCGCTCGTGGCCGAGCGTCGCCAGGCGCCGCTTCAGCTGCGCGACCGCCCGGTGGACGGCGGCCAGGTCCTGCGCCGGGCTCGTCGGCAGCGCCCGGTCGAGCTCGGCGAGCGGGCGCGATGGCGGCAGCTGCTCGGTGCGCTCGATCAGCGCGCGCTCGAGCTCGCGGCGTAGGTGGCGCTCGAAGCGGTTGATCTGCTCGCGGTCCAGCGCTGGCTCGTCCCCCGCGGTCCCGCCCCCCTGCGCCTGGAGGCCGAGGGTGCGGCGGATGCGCTGCACGTCGACCCCGATCACGCCTGAGCCCTCGCCGCGGCGGCCGAAGGCCGAGATCGCCAGCCGCGCCAGGTCGCGCATCTCGCCGTCGCGGCCCTCCGCGATCGCCTGACGGACCGCCTCGCGCAACTCGTCAAGCTCGAGGCGGTCTGCGCCGTCGTAGCGGCGGCCCTCGCCGATTCCCCGCCCGAGCGCCTCCGACTCGGCGGCACGGAAGAAGAAGCGGTCGAACAGCAGCTCGAACACGCGGCGGTCCTCCTGGGACTTCGCGACCGTCGCGGCCAGCGCCTCACGAAAGTCGTCCTGCTCCTCCCAGGGCACCGTCCGGAGCGCCTCGAACGCGTCGAGGATCTCCGAGGTCCCAACCGCAAGGCCCTCGCGCCGCAGCTCGTCGCAGAAGGCGACGACGCGCGGGGCGAGGCCGGAGGGGAGGCCGTCAGCCTGCGGCTTCGACATCGAGTCGGGCGCCGCCGAGCTTCAGGCCGACGCGCTCAGCTACCAGATCCATGTCGGTGCGGTGCTTGACGATGATGCTCATCGTCCGCTCGAATACGGAGCCATCGAGGTCGTCGGCGCCGAGCAGCAGCAGGGCGCGGGCCCAGTCGATCGACTCGGCGATCGATGGTGGTTTCTTGAGGTCGAGTTGGCGCACCATGTGGACGACTTCGACCAGCCGGCGGGCGAGCTGCTCGTCGATCTCCGGCGAGTGCAGGCGAACGATCTCCATCTCGCGCTCGACATCCGGGTAGTCGAGCCACAGGTACAGGCAGCGTCGTTTCAGCGCCTCCGTCAGCTCGCGCGAGTTGTTCGAGGTGAGCACGACGATCGGATGGGTGCGAGCCTCGATCACGCCCAGCTCCGGGATCGAGATCTGGAACTCCGACAGGACCTCGAGCAGCATCGCCTCGAACTCCTGGTCGGTCTTGTCGATCTCGTCGATCAACAGCACCACCGGCTCGGTGGCAGCGATCGCCGCGAGCAGGGGCCTGGTCAGCAGGTACTCCTCGGAGAAGATCTCGTCCCACGCGCTGACGCTTGCCCGTCCCTCAGCAGACACCGCCGCCGGATCACCGGTCGCCTTCTGCTCCCTCGTAGACGAGGAGACTGCGGGCAATTGCTGTTGCTCCGCATTTATGCGGAGCAACTGCTTGCGGTAGTTCCACTCATACAGGGCCTTGGCCTCGTCGAGGCCCTCGTAGCACTGCAGGCGGATCAGGTGGCGCTCCGTGGCCCGCGAGATGGCCTTCGCCAGCTCGGTCTTGCCCACTCCCGCGGGTCCCTCGACGAGCACCGGCTTTCCGAGCCGTTGGGCGAGGTAGGCGACCAGCGCCGCGGGCTCGTCGGCGAGGTATCCAACCCGCCCCAGAGCCTCCTTGACGTCGGCGACGGAGCCGGGCTGTGGTGTTTCAGGCACCCGCCGATGATAATGACGCCATGCTCCTCGCAGGGATCTTGCCGCACTCCGTCGGTCCCTACGTCTCCCTGATGATGGCCGGCTTCTTGATCGCCGTCGTCGGCCACGTCATCCGCTCGCGGTGGCTGATCGCGCTGGGGATCATCCTCGTCTTCCTCGCCGCGGCCGGGTTGCCGCTGGCGCTCAACGCGTTCAGCGACAAGCCCGAGCCCCCTGGGCCGCTGCCTCGGCCCTACTGAGGTGAGAGGATCGCGCCCGTGGGCCGTCTCGACGAGCTCGACCTGACCGCGTCGCTTACGCGCAAGGAGGAAGCCCGCGCGCTCGACCGAGCCTGGGAGCGACTCGCGCAGTTGCGCTTGACCCTCGGCGGTCAGATCGGCGAGCGCAAGCTCGGGCCGCCGACGTGCGTGGTGTTCGAGGGTTGGCCAGGGGATGTCGCGGCTACACGGAGGCGCTGACGCCCGCCGAGGCGGCCGCGGGCACGATCTCGAGCTCGCCGCCCTCCATGCCCATCTCGACCAGGGCGGGGTCGCCGCCCAGCTCTGCCCAGCGGCGGCGGGCGGTTGCGTGCAGCTCGTCGAGGAAGTCGTCGGAGTGCAGCGGGTCGTGGTGGAAGAGCAAGAGGCGCCTCGCGTCGACGCGGTTGGCGAACGTGAGCGTGTCGCTGATCGCGGAATGGCCCCAGCCGATGTGGTCCGGGTACTCCTGGTCGGTGTACTGGCAGTCGTGGATCAAGAGGTCGGCGTCACGAGCCAGGTTGTAGCCCGAGATCCACTCCGGCTCCAAGTCGGCGAGGGTGGCGCCGAGGGCGGGCTCGTGGTCAGGGATGTAGCACAGGGTCTCCTCGCCGTCGGTGATCCTGAAGCCCAGGGTCGGGCCGCGATGGTTGACTGCCTCTGCCCGGATCGTCGCCGAACCCATCTGCCACTCGCTCGGCGGCGTGTCGCGGAAGGAGACCGAACAGGGCAGCTCGCGCACCTCGACCGGCGACAGGGGCGCCGAGATGTAGCGGGCGACACGGTCCTCGAGCGATGCCTCGGGCGAGGCCGGCCCCCAGATCGTGATCTCCACGCCGGAGCGGAAGCAGGGCGAGAAGAACATCAGCCCCTGGATGTGGTCGAGGTGCAGGTGGGTGAGCAGGATGTTGACCCTACGTGCGGCGGCGAGGTCGAGCCCGAGCGTGCGGATGCCGGTGCCGGCGTCGAGGATCAGCTCCTCGCCGCCTTCGAGGCGCAGCTGCACGCACGACGTGTTCCCGCCGTAGCGGTTCATCTTCGGCCCCGGGGCCGGAATCGAGCCTCGCGCGCCCCAGACCTTGACCCTCATCGCGGAGCCTCGCCGCCGCCGTTCCGATCGAGGGGCCAGAAGAAGATCATCGCCCCGGAGGATCCCTCCTCGGAGGCGACGATCGGGAAGGCGCTGGACTCGATTTCGTGCTCGGCCCCGTTCGCCGAGCGGATCCGGAACACGGCATGGGCTGGCCGGCCGTTGCGCACCGCCCGGGTGGTTGGTAGATCGTCAAGCGCCACCGGCTTGCCGTCCTCACCGAACGGGCCGTAGGTGGAGGTCCACTCCTCGGGGCTCATGCGCCCCACGTCCTCGAATGAGCGCCCGAGCAGGGCACCGGCGGCCTCGTTGTAGAAGACCAACGCGGCGTGGTCGTCGACCAAAAAGGCGGGCGTCGAGATGCTCGTCAGCAGGTTGCGGGCCAGGATCAGCTCCAGGGGCCTAGGGGCGCGAGCCGCCATCACACCCATTCTTCCATCCCTCGATGCAAGCGGCACCACCTGGGGCGGTGGCGGTAGCCTTGGCTCGGAATGAGACGAGCAGCGATGATCGCGGTTGCGGCCGTCGCGGCGTTGACGGCGCCGGGCGCCGCCCTGGCCCAGGTGCCGGGCGAGACCCCGTCGCCGATCCCCCAGGATCCACTCGCCACCGCCCCCATCTTCACCGGGTCGGCCGCGACCCCCGATCCGACCGAGGGCCAGGACGTTCCCAGACACCCGTTCATGGCGCCGAACGGGCGCTCGAACATCCACGACGACGCTTACCAAACGGACACCTACGAGTGGGCGGGCCCGCTGGGCCACGACCTGGCCACGACCTCGGCCTTGTTCATGCGCGAGTGCGGCTCGGTCACGTTCGACAGCCGCGGCCGCCTGGTGACCGTCTGCGTGGGGCTGGACAAGCCGGTGCTCGCGATGCTCAACCCCCACACGCTCCAGGTTCTGGCAACCATGGACCTGCCACCGCGCAACGTCGGTCCCAACCCCTTCCAGGACTTCAGCGGCGGCGGCTATTTCTACCTCGACAATCGCGACCGGGCGGTGATCTCGGCCGGCAACCGCCACATCCTCGTGGTCGGGGAGACCGGCGGAGCCGGCAGCCCCGGGTTCGCGCTCGAGCGCGACTACAACGTCACCGCGGCGGTCCCCGACGGCGACGCGCTGATCTCCGCGCTTCCCGACTGGCAGGGGCGGATCTGGTTCGCCAGCAAGAAGGGCGTGGTCGGGACGATCCAGCCGGCGAGCGGCGTGGTGCGGAGCATCGACACCGGCGAGCCGATCGGCAACTCGTTCGCGGTCGACGAGACCGGGGGCGTGTACATCGTCACCGACAAGGCGATGTACCGGTTCGACGCACCGGAAGGCAAGCCGGTCGTGACCTGGCGCCGCGCGTACCCGAACATCGGCGTCACCAAGCCGGGCCAGACCGAGCAGGGATCCGGAACCACGCCGACGCTGATCGGCCGCCGCTACGTGACGATCACCGACAACGCGGACCCCATGGACATCCTTGTCTACAAGCGTGGGCCGGATGTCCTTGGGCGAAGGCTGGTCTGCAGCCAGCCGGTGTTCGCGAAGGGCGCCAGTGACACCGACCAGTCGCTGATCGCGTCGCAGCGCTCGATCATCGCCGAGAACAACTACGGGTACACCGGCCCGGCGTCCACCATGAACGGCGGCGTGACCAGCCCCGGGCTTGAGCGTGTCGACCTCGACGGGGACGGGCGCGGCTGCCACTCCGTGTGGAGAAGCAACCAGCGGGCCCCGTCGGTGGTGCCCAAGCTGTCGCTGCGCGCTGGGCTCGTGTACACGTACACGAAGCCGAAGCGCGACGACATGACCGACGCCTGGTACCTGACCGCGCTCGACTTCGACACCGGGAAGACGGTGTACCGCCGTCTGGCGGGCACCGGGTTCGGCTACAACAACAACTACGCGCCGGTGACCCTCGCCGCGGACGGGACCGCCTACGTCGGCGTGCTCGGCGGGCTGACGACGTTCAGGGACGCCGCCCCCGGCTGAGCCGAACCTTCAGCTCAGGGCACGTAGCTCCTCGAGCGAGGCGTCGAGCCCGTCGGCGAGCTCGGCGACGCCCGGCACGGCGCCCGGGTCGGTGCAGAAGCCGAAGCCCATCCGCCCCGCCAGCGATACGGCGGAGGCTCGCAGCGCGTGCCGGTCGGCGGGCTCGGCGACCGAGTAGAGCTCGGCGACTCGCCGCCCGAGCACGGCGACGGGCTCGCGAGGGCCGGGCACGTTGG
>VAYK01000081.1:0-5678 GCA_005884985.1 Actinomycetota bacterium
CGTTTCATTAAGGAGGAGAGATGAGTCTGCAAATTGGCGACACGGCACCCGATTTCGAGGCTGAGACAACGGAAGGCCCTATTGGCTTCCATGACTGGATTGGCGACTCATGGGCTGTGCTGTTCTCGCACCCCAAGGACTTCACCCCCGTCTGTACGACCGAGCTCGGCTACATGGCCAAGATCAAGCCCGAGTTCGACCGCAGGAACGTCAAGATCATCGGGCTTTCCGTCGATCCGGTTGACAGTCACGCGAAGTGGGCTAGTGACATCGAGGAGACGCAAGGGCACGCACCGAACTACCCGCTGATCGGGGACGCCGACTTCAACGTTTCGAAGCTGTACGGCATGCTTCCTGCCACTACTGCGGGCGACCCGCTCGAGCGCACACCAGCCGACAACCAGACGGTGCGCAACGTCGTCGTGATCGGGCCGGACAAGAAGGTCAAGCTCCAGCTGGCTTACCCGATGACGACTGGGCGCAACTTCGACGAGGTGTTGCGGGTGATCGACTCGCTGCAACTGACCGCCAAGCACAAGGTTGCGACGCCGGTGAACTGGAAGCAGGGCGAGGACGTGATCATCGCCGGCTCGGTCTCCGACGACGAGGCCAAAGAGACCTATCCGCAAGGTTGGAAGTCGCCGCGACCCTACATCCGAATCGTGCCGCAGCCGCGCTGATCGGCGCCCTCGGGCGGCCTGCCTTCGTGCCTGAGCGTCAGGTCGGTCCCTACCGCGCGGTCCGCCGCTGTGCGACCAACCCGCCCACGATCAACCCGATCCCGACGATCAGGAGGGCGATGTGCTTGGGGCCAAAGCTTCCGTGGCTGATTCCCAGGGGCTCGGACAGGAGGGCGATCAGCACCGCCACAAGCCCCAGTCCGGCAACGACCAATCCGATCGGGCTTTCAGTCATCGGTGCACGGGATTCTAGTCGCGTCCGTTTCCCACGCGGCCGCGGAGCGCCCGGCGGCCTGTCCGGCTGGATTCAGGGACGCCGCCATCGATACCGCGGCGGGGTCGGCGGGGCCGCGCAGGGGGCCGACGACGACCGTTAGCATGGGCTCATGGGCCGCAGCGGATCGGTCGACGCTCGGGGGCCGGCAGAGATCCAGCAACAGGTCGATGCCCGCTTCGACACGAATACGGGCTTCTGGAAGGACGTCTACGCCGGGAAGGATGTCTACTCCCTCATACACCAGCATCGGCAGGCCCTGGCTCTCGCGTTGGTCGATCGGCTGGATCTGCAGGCTGGGTCAGCCGCCCTGGAGGTCGGGTGCGGAGCGGGTTTGATGACGGTGGCGCTCGCTCAACGCGGCTTCCAGATCGACGCGACGGATTCCGCGCCCGCAATGGTTGAGGCCACCCGCGAGAGCGTGGATGCGGCCAGTCTCTCATCACGGGTCACGGTTACCTCCACGGACGCCCACTCGCTCTCGTTTGACGACGAGCAATTCCCGCTGGTCGTGGCTTTGGGTGTCATTCCCTGGCTGCATTCCCCAACCAAGGCGCTATCCGAGATGGCTCGGGTGCTGGAACGGGGGGGCTATCTGGTCGTGAACGCTGATAACCGCTGGCGACTGAACTACCTACTCGATCCTCTCTTCAGTCCCGTTCTCTCCCCTGCGAGGAAAGCGGTCAAGTGGATGCTGCATGCATACGAGGAGGGAGTTCGATCGGCTCATCTCCTCGCTGGGGCTCGAGAAGGCGAGCGGCGCCATATTCGGATTTGGGCCCTTCACGTTCGTCGGCCGCAAGGTGCTACCGGATCGTGCGGGCGTCTTCCTTCACCGCAAGCTGCAGCGCATGTGTGATCGCGGCGTCCCTGGGTTGCGATCCGCGGGCTCTCAGTATCTGGTTTTGGCGCGGAAGCCGGCGGATGTCGCCTGAACCCCTTGAGCCGTGAGCGATACGAACCTACGGACGGCCGCCTGGTACGGCGACCGACCTCTCAACCTGTCGTTCCCGAACGACTGGCGAGTCACGACGCTGCGGCCGGACACCCCAGCGCCATTGTCGGATGCCGCGATTGTCGAGGCTCTTGAACGCCCGATCGGCCAACATACGATCAGGGAGCTGGCGCGCGGGAAGTCTCGGCCGATCGTCATAGTCGATGACTTGACGCGGCCCACGCCCGCGGGTCGCGTCCTGCCTTTCGTGCTCCGCCAGCTTGAGGACGCGGGCATCTCGTCGAACGCCGTCACGATCATGATGGCTACCGGAGCACACGGGCCTGCGAGCCGTGACGCGATCGAGAAGAAGGTCGGCCCGCAGGCGGCCCGCCTCTGCCGGCTGCTGGCCCACGATCACACGCAGAACCTGGTCAAGGTTGGGCGCACCTCGTACGGGACTCCAGTCCTCCTCAACCGTGAGGTCCGCGACGGCGATTTCCTGGTTGGCATCGGCGGGATCTATCCGCAGCACTCCGCCGGCTTCGGTGGGGGTTCGAAGCTGGCGCTGGGTGTGCTCGGGACTAGGTCGATTAGCGCCCTGCACTACCGCCATCCGAGCATGCACGGCTCCTATGAGATCGAGAACGATTTCCGTGGCGACGTTGACGAAATCGCTCGACTGATCGGGCTCGAGACCACGATCTCGCTGCAGCTCGATTGCAACCGCGCCCCCGTCCGTCTCGTGAGTGGTGACCACACTAGCTACTACCGCGACGAGGTGAGCTTTGCCAAAAAGGCATACAGGGCGCCGCCGCCTGGAGCGGCGGATGTGGTGATCTCCAACGCCTACCCGATCGATGTCTCCCTGACGTTCATGCGCAGCAAGGGCATCATTCCCCTCCTCTACACGGGGTCGGGGGCCTCCCGGATCATGATCTCGGCCTGTCCGGAGGGGGTCGGGCATCACGCGCTGTTTCCGTTCATGAACTTGCCGCGGTTCGCTCGGCAGAGGCATTTGGCGCGGGTCGCCCTCAATACGCCGGGAGTCCTTCCTCGAAAGATCATGGGTCGAGTGGCGCGCAGGATCAGCCCCCAGCGCGGGCGGGAGGAAGGGTCGGGTGCGGGCGTCGAGCGCCGCAATCCCATCTGGCTTTATCCGCCCGGGCGAGAGGCCGGCAGCCTGCCTGCCGACGACGTGATCGTCTACCCCTGTGCTCCGCTGCATGTGATCGATGCACCGGCGGCCATGGGAGGGCGCGTTTCAGGGGAGGTCGCTGCCCTCGAGTAAGCGGATGCCGTGTCGCCGCGCGACGCGGTCGCGCTCGGTGCCGATGCGATAATCCCAGTCGTGCCTGGGTTGCGGGGCGAACTGGTAGCTCTGCTTGAGGCCGTCCAAAGGGGCGAGATCGCCCCATCGGATGGGTTGGAGCGGTTCACGGCCTTCGCATACCGCGACCTAGGGTTTGCGCGTGTCGATCTGCACCGGGAGCTGCGGCAGGGCGCGCCGGAGGCAGTGCTCGCTGAGGGGAAGACCCCGGGCCAGGTAGCCGAGATCGTCAAAGCCATGCTCGACGCGGGGGCGGGCACTGCTCTCGTCACCCGGGCGGATGAGGAGGTCCGAACGGCGGTCCGCGCGGTCGCGGCGGACGCGCAAGAGGATGTACGGGCGCGCGCCATATGGGTGGCGCGGGCGACTCCCGAAGCGCGAGGCTTGATCGCAATGGTGTCCGCCGGTACCGCGGATGGTCCTGTCCTTCACGAGGCGCGAATCTCCGCCGAGCTGCTGGGGACGAAGGTCGTGGTCAACGAGGACGTCGGAGTCGCAGGGCTGCACCGGTTGGCTGCAATTTGGCCGGACCTTCAGCGGGCCGACTGCATCGTGGTGGTTGCCGGAATGGATGCTGCGCTCGCAAGCGTTGTCGGAGGCCTGGCGTCTTCACCGGTTATCGGCGTGCCGACCAGCGCCGGTTACGGGTCCGCAGCTGGCGGTAACACAGCGCTCAACGCGATGCTCTGCTCGTGCGCACCGGGAGTCGCGGTGGTCGGCATAGACGACGGCTTTGGCGCCGGCACCGTTTCCGCCATGATCGCCCGTGGTGCAGGAGACGGAAGATGAGCCGGCGGGCGTACCTCGATTGCGTCGGCGGCATCGCCGGCGACATGCTTCTGGGGGCCCTCCTGGATGCCGGTGGGGACGTCGACCTCCTGTACGGCCTGCCGCAGCGGCTCGGCCTCGGACGAGTGGAAATCGCCGTTGAGCGCGTCACCAGGCAGGGGATCGGGGCGGTCCATGTCGAAACCCGCGGGGACGACACCCGTCACCAGACCTGGCGCGAGATCCGCGCCCTCCTGGAGTCGGCGGAACTCGAACCAGGTGCGCAAGGCCCAGCCTTGCAGGCCTTCACGCGTCTCGCCGAGGCTGAGGGCCGCGTTCACGGCGTGCCCGCTGACAGCGTCCACTTCCACGAGCTTGGCTCGCTCGACACGATCATCGAGATATGCGGTGCCGCCGTTCTCCTCGAGGATCTAGCGGTTGACGGAGTTACCTGCTCGCCCCTGCCCGTTGCGAGCGGCCTCGTGGAGGCGTCTCACGGGGTGCTGCCGCTGCCGGCCCCGGCCACGGTCGAGCTACTCAGAGGCGCGCCGCTGGTTGGAGTGCAGGGCGAGTCCGAGTTGGTCACCCCGACTGGCGCTGCGCTCGCGGCGACCTTCGCCGAAGCGTGGGGGCCGCTTCCACCGCTGGTCCTCGCCGACGTGGGCTACGGCGCCGGGTCGCGAGAGCTGAGCGACCGGCCCAACGTGCTCCGCGTCATGCTCGGCACCGCGGAGTCAGCGGTGACCTCCGCGGAGGTCCGCTTGCTGGAGACGAACCTGGACGACCTCAGTCCGGAGCTCATACCGGATGCGTTCGAGAGGTGTTTCGCCGCCGGCGCCCTTGACGTATGGACCGTGCCGGCGCAGATGAAGAAGGGAAGGCCAGGCCTCGTACTCTCGGCGCTCGCCCGGCCGGCGGATGAGGCGGAGGTGGCGACGGCGATTCTCGAGGAGACAACGGCGCTCGGCGTGCGCAGCTCGCGACTGAGCCGGTACGAGCTCGACCGCGAGGAGCGCGTGGTCGAGGTGGAGGGAGGAAGCGTCAGGGTCAAGGTCGGGCTGCTCGATGGTCGCGCCGTGAACGTCGCCCCCGAGCACGAGGATTGCGCGGCGCTGGCCGCACGGACGGGGCGGTCTGTCAAGGCGGTCTTCGCCGAGGCGCTCGCTGCCACCGACAGACGATGAGGCGAGTCGAAGCGCTAGAGGAGAGGATCGCGTCCCTGGGCAGCTGCGTCGTCGCCTTTTCCGGCGGTGTCGACTCGTCCCTCGTCGCGGCGCTCGCCGCGCGCGCCGTAGGAGCGCGTGCCCTCGCCATCACCGCCTGCTCACCCGCACTGCCCGCCGAGGAGCGCGACGCCGCCGGCCACGTGGCGGCGGTGATCGGGATCGCTCATGAGACGATCGCGACCAACGAGCTCGCTCGGGATGATTACGCCCGCAACGATCGCTTCCGTTGCTACTACTGCAAGACCGAGCTCTATGGGCAGCTGTCGAGGCTGGCGAAGGAGCGGGGCTACGCGGCACTGCTTTCCGGCGCCAACGCCGACGACAGCGGGGATTGGCGGCCAGGCCTGCGCGCGGCAGGCGAATTCGGCGTCCTACATCCCCTGCTCGAGGCCGGTGTCGACAAGGCGGAGGTCCGCCGCATTGCCCGCGAGCTCGGCGTGCCGAGCGCAGACAAGCCCGCCTCGCC
>VAYK01000081.1:5849-6046 GCA_005884985.1 Actinomycetota bacterium
CGGTCCGGGCCTGTGGCTACGAGGAGGTGCGAATCGACCCCAAGCCGTTCCGTTCCGGATCCTTGAACGGGGGGCCGCACAGGACGATCGCACTGCCCGGATCGTAGTAATGCGACGCCGATTTCTGGGTAACTGCGACCCGTGGTTGTAGTACTCCTCGTCGGGACCTGGAAGAGTGTTGGATCTGTCCCAAAGAG
>VAYK01000082.1 GCA_005884985.1 Actinomycetota bacterium
CACGTCCACGCTCGCGGCCTTGATCGCGCTCTTCACCTGATTGAGCTGGGCCGGGCTCAGCGTCTGCGCCGTGCCGCCCTGTGTCTGCTGGGCGATCTTTTCGAGATCGGAGGCGATCTGCTCGATGTTGGCGTCGCCGTGAATGTGGATCGTGTTCTGTCCGTTCACATCCTCGTCACCCTCGTTCGAGAGGTTCGTCAGCCAGGTCTTGGGATCAATCCCGAACTGCTTGAAGATCGATGAGGCGCTCTGGTTGCCGTGTGCGGCCTTGGCCCGCTTGACTGACTGCTCGTAGGCCGTCTTGAACTGCTGAAAGACGGACGACCCGACCTCGTATGCCTGCCCCTGATACTCGACGTAGGCGTTGTCCTTGGTGGCGGTCAGGCCGCCGTCGAAGCTGAAGCTCTGACCCTGACCGGAGAGGCTGATCTTGGCGGTCAAGTCGAGCTGGGGGAACGCCGCGGAGTTGCTTGCGTCGCTCTGGAACGGCCCGTCGATCGCCGCGGTCAGGCTTCCAGATTGAGTGCCCTGGGCCGAGCCGTTGAGGCTGATGGCGAGGTTGCCGCTGGTGATCTTGGTGGGGTTGTTGAAGGTCTGGTCGAGGACCTGGTTCGGGTCCTCGCTGCCACCGCCTCCGCCGCCACCGAAGCAACCCGCCAGCACGGCGGGAAGTACGACGATGAGCGCAAAAATTGCGGCGCGGGCTCGGATGCGGGTCAAGTCAAGCTCCCCTTCTTCTGGTCAACGTTATTCTGAGGCACTCGGTGCGACGCGCCAGGGTAGCGGACCCTCTTAAACGAGTCCGGGTCGAGGAGATTCCGATCGAATAGTGGGGTGTCTCATGACGTTGTGCCTTTCGGGTGCAACGTTGTGAGAGGCCCCACCAAGCCTTGCAACGTGACGCACGTCACGCAGCACGCCTGACGCCACCGCGTATCGTTCGTCACGTGGGCGGAGGGGCTTGTCCCAGCTGCGGCACCGACAACCCGGAAAGGGCCCGGTTCTGCATGTCGTGCGGCGCGCCGCTGTCGCCCACCTGCCCCACGTGCGGCACCCAGAACCCGCCCGGGGCCAAGTTCTGCATCGAGTGCGGGACGGGGCTCGGGGCCGGCGGATCGGGCGTGGTGGCGCCTCCACCGGGCCCGACGGCCCAGCCACCCCCCGCCCCGGGGATGGCGGCGCAGGGAGCGCCTGCAGCCCAGGGCGGGGCGCTGTTCGGCGGCCAACTCCCGGGCGTCGCCGCGCCGGCTTGGGGCCCGCCTGTGGCGGGCGCTCTGCCGGAGGAGCGCCGCAAGGCAACGGTGCTGTTCGCGGATCTGTTTGGCTACACGGCGGTCGCCGAGCGCATGGACCCCGAGGCCGTGAAGTCGATCATCGACCGGGCGCTGCGCCGGCTCGGACAGGAGGTTGTCCGCTACGGCGGCTCCGTCGACAAGTACATCGGCGACAACGTGATGGCCGTGTTCGGTGCGCCGGTCGCCCACGAGGACGACCCCGAGCGCGCCGTTCGCGCCGGCCTTGCGATGCAGGCCGCGATGGAGGAGATCAACCAGGACATCGCCGCCGCGGCCGGGGGCAGCTTCTCGTTGCGGGTCGGGATCAACTCCGGCGACGTGCTGGCCGGCCAGGTCGGCGACGGCTACACGGTGATGGGCGACGCGGTCAACGTCGCCTCGCGGCTGCAGGCGGCCGCGAGACCCGGAAGCGTCACCGTCGGCGGGATCACCCACCGCCTCACCCGCGGCGCGATCGAGTACGACGAGCTCGAGCCGCTGACCCTCAAGGGCAAGTCCGAGCCGGTCGCGGCATGGGAGGCCGTCCGCGTGCTGGTCCCCGGTCCGGCAACCCGGAATGCCCGCATCGGGGTGCCGCTGATCGGCCGCGAGGACGAGGCGGCGCTGCTCTTGTCGCTGTTCGAGCGGGTGGGCCGCGAGAGCCGCCCGCACCTTGTGACGGTCATCGGCCAGGCCGGGGTCGGCAAGTCGCGCCTGCTACGCGAGCTGGCGGCGCAGATTGGCGGGCGACCGGAGAAGCCGGCATTCCGGGTCGGGCATTGCCCCGCCTACGGCGCCGGGCTCGCCTACTGGGCGCTCGGCGAGATCCTCCGCGGCCAGTTCGAGCTCGTCGACACCGACGATTCCGAGCTGGCGTGGGCCAAGCTCCTGCGCGGGGTCGAGTCGGTCGTCTCCGACGCCGAGACCGACGAGCCGCCTGAGCGGATCGCCGCGACGATCGCTCGCCCGCTGGGCATCGAGCCCCCGGCCGAGCACGCGATGGCGACCGGCGTCCACGAGCTCGACGACCCGCAGCAGATCCGCGACCGCCTGTTCTCCGCGGTGCGCTCGCTGGTCGAGGCGGTGAGCCGGCAACGCCCGGTGGTGATCGCGCTCGAGGACATCCACTGGGCGGACGAGGGCATGCTCGATCTGATCGAGTACCTGGCGCGCTGGGTGCGCGGGCCCGCCCTGATCGTCTGCATGGCCCGCGACGAGCTGCTCGACCGTCGCCCCGGCTGGGGCGGCGGGCGGCGCAACGCGACGACGATCGCGCTCGAGCCGCTGTCCCAGGACGAGACGCGTGAGCTCGTCGCCGCTTTGCTCCCCAACGGCAACGGCAACGGAATGAATGGCCCGGCAGAGCTGGTGCCCCAGGTCGCCGAGCGCTCCGCCGGCAACCCCCTGTTCGCCGAGGAGATGGTCAACCGCATCCGCGAGGAGGGATCGCAGGACGTCCAGACGCTCCCCGAGACCGTCCATGCCGTGCTCGCGGCCCGCCTCGACTCGCTGTCTGCGCCCGA
The DNA here is from genome assembly GCA_005884985.1 of Actinomycetota bacterium. Lineage (GTDB taxonomy): Bacteria > Actinomycetota > Thermoleophilia > Solirubrobacterales > 70-9 > AC-56. Next base: position 2,798 of record VAYK01000082.1, read on the forward strand.
GCGGCGCGTCCTTCAGCACGCCTCGGTGGTCGGCCAGACCTTCTGGGAGGGCTCGCTCGCCGGGATCGAGCAAGAGGAGGGCATCGACCTCCAGGAAGCTCTGACGGCGCTCCAAGAGAAGGACCTCGTGGTGCCGAGCGCGGGCAGCCGCCTCGCCGGTGAGCACGAGTACGCGTTCAAGCACGTGCTGATCCGCGATGTCGCCTACTCGACGCTGCCGAAGTCGCTGCGGGCCTGGAAGCACGCCCAGGTGGGTGGATTCATCGAGGAGCGCGCCGCCGACCGCTCGGAGGGCGTCGTCGCGATGGTCGCCGACCACTACGGCAGGGCCGCCGCGCTCGGCGCGGACGCCGAGATCGAGGCCTCGGAGCTCGAGCGCATCAACCACAAGGCCCTGTCGGCGCTGGAGGCCGCCGGCGACGCCGCCGCCTCGCTGTACTCCAACCAGGAGGCGCTCAGCCACTACGAGACGGCGCTGTCGTTGCGCCGTGAGCTCGACCCCGGCACGCGCGCCCGGATCGCCGAGAAGCTCGACGACGTCGCCCTGAGGCTGGGACGCGTCGACCAGGCCACTGACGTCTGGGAGCAGTGCCTGGATTTCCATCGCCGCGAGGAGGATCTGGCCAGGGTCGGCGACCTGCATCGCAAGATCGGCGCCGGGCTCTGGCACAAGGGCGACCGAGAGGGCTCAATCGAGCACTACCAGAAGGGGATCGATCTGCTCAAGGACGGCCCGCCGTGCCTCGAGCTGGTGCGGCTCTACGAGGAGGCCGCCTCGCTGTATATGCATACCGGCGACACGGACGCGTGTTCGGCCGCATCGGCGACTCGGAGCGCGCTCGCGAGAACCTGGAGCGCTCGGTCGAGCTGGGGCGGGAGTCCGATCCGGCCGAGGCGGTCCGCGCCCTGCTCACTCTCGGCTATCACCTGGAGGTCTCAGAGGCCGACTACAAGGGCGCTGGCGCTGCCTACCAAGAGGCGCTCGAGCTCGCCGAACAGACGGGCGACCTTCCCTCCAAGGTCGAGCTCCACGCCGCGCTTGCCCAACTTGCCGCCTACGGCGGCGACTGGGAGAGCGTCGAGCGGGAGGCCGAGGCATCCGGCAGCCTCGCCGAGCGCGAGGGCCTCACCGGCAAGCTCTGCTTCCCGTACATGATGCGCGGCATGCTTCGCTGGCGGGAGGGCAACTTCGACGAATCGGCGAAGGGCCTGCGGCGCGCAGCCGACCTCGCCGAGCAGGTCGGCCGCTCCGAGGTCGCCTTCCAGTCTCTGTTCTGGCTCGCGGCCTCGCTGCGCCAGCGCGGGGATCACGCCGACGCTGACACCGAGCTCGCCCGGGCTCTCGACCTCTGCGAGCGCGCGGGCCTGGTCGCCCAGTCGGTCGAGGCGATCTCGGCGCGCGCCGTCAACCTGGCGCTGGCCGGAAGGGCCGACGCGGCTGGCGAGGCCGCCGACGAAGCGGAGCGGCTCGCGGACCGCCTCCGCTACCCGGTCGGCAAGGCCGCAAGCCTCGAGGCCCGAGGGGCGGTGGCGGCTGATTCAGACGAGTCGAGCGCCGCACTGACGGAGGCCCGGGCCGCGTGGCAGGCGCTCGGCCGGCCGCTCGACGCCGCCCGCTGCGACTACCTGCGGGGGCGCCTGCTGCGCGACTCGAATCCCAAAGAGGCGCGCGAGGCGCTGGAGCGCGCCGCCGCGGAGGCGGAAGCCTACGGCGTCCACCATCTCGCGGAGCTCGCCCTCAAGCTGTTGCCTGCCTAGCGCCGCGGGCACCTGAGAGAATCGCGCCCGTGCCGCGGCTTGAGCGCGAAAACGGGGTCGAGATCCACTGGGAGGAGCGGGGCGAGGGCCCGCTCGTCGTGCTGGCCCCCTACTCCATCTTTCACCCGTCCGTCTACGACTCTGTCGCCACCGAGCTCGCTACCGATCACCGTGTCCTGCGCTATGACGACCGCGGCACGGGGGAGTCGAGCCGCCAAGGTCCGTACGACATGCATACCGGGGCCGCGGACCTCGTGGAGGTGATCGAGGCCGCCGGCGAGCCGGCGGTGATCGTCGGGCTGGGAGACGCGTCCAACCGCGCCGTTCGCGCCTGCGCAGAGCGTCCCGATCTGATCGAAGCGATGGTGGTCCCAGGCGGCATGCCCGCCGGACGGGGCGCGTTGGAGGGCTCCGAGGCGATGGCGTCCTCGGACACGGTCGTGAACGCGTTCCTGAGCATGTACGAGACGGACTACCGCGGCGCTCTGCGCTCTCTGATCACCTCGGGGAACCCCCAGATGAGCGAGGAGGAGATCCGCGAGCGCGTCCGCCTGCAGGCGGACTACCAGCCTCAGGAGACGGCGGTGGCCCGACTTCGCGCCTGGGTCGACGACGATGCGCTGGAACCCGCACGCGCCTGCGGTGACCGGCTGTGGCTGCTGTGCTCCGAGACCATGGGGGGCGGCTGGTTCCCGGCGGGCAGGGAAGCCGTGAGGCTATCGCGCAAGCTCTTCCCCGAGGCGCACGTGGAGGAAGTCGAGGATGGCCTCATGAGCCGCCCCGACCTGACCGCGGCGGTGGTCAGGCGAATCAGGTCGAAGCCTCGCGGGAGCGTGGTCAGGGCCCGCTGGTCGTGCTGGCCCCCTACTGGTCCGGCCATCCCGGCGTCTACGAAGCCCTGCTCTCGGACCTCGCCCGTGATCACCGGGTGGTCACCTGGGACGCTCGGGGCACGGGGCAGTCCACTCCTGCCGGTCCCTACGACATGGAGACCGATTGCTCCGACCTCGCGGCGATCGTCGATCAGGCGGGCGGCGACGCGGTGGTGATCAGCACCGCCGACGGCGCCAACCGGGCCGTTCGCGTCGCCGCGAGCCGCAAGGACCTGGTCGCCGCCGTGGTCGCGTTGGGCACCGCCCCATTCGCGCGCATGCACTTCGAGGGCAGCGAGGGGATGATCGCCTCGGAGACCGTCGTCGGCGCCTTCATCAACATGCTCGAGCGCGACTACAGGGGCGCGCTTCGCGCCCTGCTCTCGGCGACCAACGCGCAGATGTCCGAGCCCGAGCTGCGCGAGCGGGTCGCCTTCCAGATCTCCTACTGCCCCCAGGAGCCCGCAGCCGCACGGGTCCGCGCCTGGGCGGAGGACGACCCAACCGCCGCGGCACGGGAGACCGGGGAGCGCCTTTGGACGGACCTTGGCTGCCGCCCGCACACGAGCGCCGAAGGCTGGTCGAGACGCTGACCCCGAAGGCGCATGTCGAGGAGGGCGAGGAGGCAGGGGGCCCGATCTCGCGCCCCGACCTCTCCGCCGCCGCGATCCGCCGGATCACCGAACGGCTGCGCCTAGAATCGAGCGCGTGAGCACGTCACCTTGTGGCCAAACGTGGATCCTCACCGGCTCGCTCGAGAACTTCCGCGTCAACGTCGAGCGGGGCTTCGACGTGATCGGCTTCAAGGAGCGGCGGCGGCGACAGGCCGAGGAGTTCGAGCCCGGCGACGAGGTGGTCTTCTACGTCACCGGCGTGCTGGCGTTCGGCGCGATCGCGCGGGTGCGTTCACACATGTTCGAGGATCGCACCCCCATCTGGCCGCCGGGCAAAAAGGACGAGGCCTACCCGTGGCGGGTCGAGGCC
>VAYK01000083.1 GCA_005884985.1 Actinomycetota bacterium
CGGCCAGTCTCTCAAAGCGCGGTTGGGCTCGACGGGCGCGCGCAGCACGGGGGCGGCGGAGCGAGAGTCGGCGGACGCCTCACCGCGGTGCGGTTGGTCTTTTACACCCGAGCAGGAACCTTGTCCCCCGAAGGAGGTGAAAGCTGCTGGAGTCCGCCGCCCTCTTCCGGACCCGGGATCAGCCGGGCCGTGGCCCAGGACTCTCGCACGCACGCGCGGCAGCTGAGCAGGACAATAGGTTCGATATGGCGCCCGAGCTCGGGCAGTCCCTGCGTGAGGCTCGCATCCGCGGCGGGATCGAGCTCAGTCAGGTTGAGCAGGCAACCAAGATCCGAATCAGGTACCTGCGCGCCATGGAGGAGGATCAGTGGGAGCTGCTTCCGGGGGCGGCCTACGCGCGCGGCTTTCTGCGCACCTACGCGCGGTTCCTGGGGCTGGATGACGAGATCCTCGTCCAGGAATACGGGCACCGCCACGAGCGAGTCAAGGAAGTGGACCCGCGAGCCGAACCGGTGCTGCCGAGAGGCGGCCGTGCCGGGAGGCCTCGCACGAGGCCGAGCGGCACCGTGCTGGCGGGCATCGTCGCCGCGACGGTGCTCGGCGGGTTGTTCGTCCTGGGCCTGATCGGCGGCTCTGGGAATGGCGACCACGGCGCGGGCCGAGGCGCGGGTACGAAGAAGGCCAGCCCTTCGCCTACCACGACCTCCACCACCGCGCCCGCTCCGCAGCCCGCGCAGGTCTCTCTGCGGCTGCGCGCGACCGGGACCGTCTGGGCATGCCTCGTCGACGACCGCGGCCGCCCGCTGGTCAACGGCGTGACGCTCACAGCAGGTGAGACGCGGGGACCGTTTCAGGCCCGGGCATTCAAGGTCACGTTTGGCAACGGCTACGTGCAGATGGAGGTCGACAACAAGCCCTTCAAGGTCCCTCAGGCCGCCGAACCCTTGGGCTACCAGATCGCTTCGCGCGGGGTCAGCAAGCTGGCCTCGTCCTCGCGGCCCACATGCATATGAGAGAGATCAAAGGGCTGCGCGCGCTCCGCATCGTTCGCGCGCTGGACCGAGCGCGCCGCCCGCTCTCCTCGCCCACCAGCCGTGGGCGATCGCGGCGGGCGGCGGCACTCGCACCCTGGGGTACTCAGCGGAACGTGATCGCGTTCACGGCCTGCTTGATCTTGTTCACGATCAGGTCGGCGAGCTCGGTCCCCTGCTTGCCGTTGAACCCTTTCATCGCCGCCACCATCCCGACCATCAAGAGCGAGACCAGCAGTATCAGGCCGACATACTCGACCGTGCCCTGCCCGCGCTCGCCCTCGAGCGCGGCGACGATTCGTCTCGCCCGCCGGGCGAACGTCACGTGGATGTATGCGGCCAGCTTGTAGAACATCGGACCTCCTGGTTCGGTTTCGGCCGATGCTGGCGCTGACGGCGTTACCGGTCCAGACCCGGGCGACGCGGCTTGGCGCCGTCCCTGTGAACGAAGTCACGCACCCGGCCCCTCCGCCTGTGCGCTTCGATCGGGCTTCCCTCCGCTCCCGCTCCCCAGCAGCCCCTCCTGCGCGCCCCGAGCTGCAGACCCCGCGTGGCACGGCGTGCGATTCTACGGGGCATGTCGTTGACCCTTGGGCCCGCGCCGCTGGGCAACAAACCCGCGGGTGTGTTCAACAGCGAGCCCGAACGGGAAGGACTTCTCTACCTCGAGCCGTCGCCGCGGCGGATTCGAGGCATTGCCGGCGGCGTGACGGTGATCGACAGCCGCGAGGCCCGGATGCTGCACGAGTACGGCCGGCTGCCGATCTATCTCTTCCCGCGCGAGGAGGTGCGAACGGACCTCCTGGAGCCAAGCGAGAGGCGGACGCGCTCCGAGAACAAGGGCGAGGCGCTGTGGTGGCACCTGCGGCTGCACGGAGAGCCGGTCGAGGATGGCGCCTGGGAGTGGCACGATCCACCGCGGGGCGCCCCGCCGCTCGCCGGGCTCCTCGGGGTCAAGTGGGGTGCGCTCGAGCTGTGGTTCGAGGAGGACGAGGAGGCGGTCGTCCACCCGCGCGATCCGTACCACCGCGTCGACGTCCTCGACACGAGCCGGCGGGTGCGGATCAGCCTCGACGGCGAGCTGCTCGCCGAGACCGACCGCGGCAAGGTGATCTTCGAGACCGGCCTGCCCCCGCGCTGGTACGTGCCGCTCGACGACGTCCGCGAGGAGCTGCTCATCCCGAGCGAGAGGCGGACCGGCTGCGCCTACAAGGGGTTTGCCTCCTACTGGTCGGTGCTCATCGGCGATCGGCCCGAGGAGAACCTCGCCTGGTGTTACCGGGAGCCGCGCCGCGAAGTCGCCCCGATCGCCGGAATGATCGCGTTCTTCAACGAGCGGCTCGACATCGAGCTCGATGGTCAGCTCCAGGCACGGCCGCTCACGCCCTGGTCGCCGGAGTGGAAGGGCGAGCGCGCGGACGAGGCGCCGGTCATCACCGCCTGAGGGAGAACGCGGCTCCGTTCGGGAAGCCGTAAGGACCGACTCCTAAAGGAGCCAGCAGATGCAGATCCGTGCCCGCATGAGCATGAGTGCCGACGGCTACGTGACCACACCGGAGGGGTGGCCGTCGCTGACCGCCGACCGGCCTTCGTCTCCGGCAAGAGCCACGGCTATCCGGAGTTCGCCGAGGGCTGCGAGGCGGCGCTGATGGGACGCACGACCTTCGAGCCCGCTCTCACCAACGTCCGATGGCCATCGCCGAATCTGAACGTGTTCGTGCTCGGTTCACAGCGTCCGTCCGGCACCCCCGACCACGTGGTCAGCGACAGCGACCCGGCGCGGCTCTTGGAGAAGCTCCGGGCGGCCAACCAGGGCGGCGACGTCCACCTCGTGGGCGGCCCTCGTACGATCGAGACCTTCCGCTCCCTCGGAGCGCTCGACAAGCTCGAACTGGTCGCGTTGCCGTTGCTGTTCGGAGGCGGGATGCGGCTGACACCGTCGCTCAGTCCCGACACCGGGCTGACGTTCGAGCGTGAGCGCGCACTTCCGGGCGGCTCGGTGGAGATCGTCTACGCCTGTCGAGGTCGCCGCGATCCACTTCCGAGCCGACCTGTCACCCAACACTCGAACCTGACCTGAACCGTCATCACCAGGGGAACTCGGCCGCCTCATGCCAGGGGAGGCATGGTCGAGATGGGGCACCGCGCCTGGAATCCTGCGGTTGAGCGCCTGGATGCGTTCATCGGCCGCGGGGCGTCCGCCGGATCTACGAGATGACCTTGGACGATGGCGTGTGGAAGGTGGCGAGACGCGCCGGACCCGTTCCCGCAGCGCTACACCGGCACCTTCCGCGACCATGGCAAGACCATCGCCGGCCGCTGGGAGAAGGCGGAGCATGGCTCCAACTGGGAGACGGACTTCGACCTGACCTATACCAAGGTGAGGTAAACCGGGTATGTGGTGCCCGGGTCCTTCAACGGCTCGTGGGTCGAGCGGGCGAGCGGAGCGCGAGAGCGCGCGCGATACTGACGCATGGCCTTCGCCCCGCCGGCACGGCATCTGCTGCGCGCCAAGGATCTGGCCGACGCGCGTTACGCCCAGCCGCTCGACGTCGACGACATGGCCGGCGCCGCCGGCCTCTCGCGCGCCCATTTCAGCCGCGAGTTCCGGCGGACGTTCGGCGAGTCGCCCCATGGCTACCTGCTCACCCGGAGGCTGGAGCGCGCGGCGGCGCTCCTGCGAAACACCGATCGCTCGGTGGCAGAGATCTGCGTCTCGGTGGGCCTGCAGAGCGTCGGCTCGTTCACGTCGAGCTTCGGGCGAGTCTATGGCCGGTCGCCCAACGCGTACCGGGCGTCGTTCCCGCCTGCCTCGCAGCACGCCTTGGTTCCCACGTGCGTCGTGCGGGCCTACATGCGCCCGAAAAACAGCACGTTTGGAGAAGACAGAGCCACCGCGGACGCCTAGCATCGGCGGCGTCCTTTCGATCAACCAAGGAGGAACCCGATGATCAGAATCGCCAACGCCCAGCTCTGGGTCCACGACCAGGACGAGGCGCTCGCGTTCTACACCGAGAAGCTCGGCTTCGAGGTGCGAACCGACGCCACGCTTCCCGAACTCGGCAACTTCCGCTGGCTCACGGTCAGCCCGGCGGGGCAGCCCGACGTCGCGATCGTGCTGATGGCCATCCCTGGTCCGCCGGTGATGGACGAGGAGGTTGCAAACCAGGTGCGAAGCCTGGTGGCGACGGGCTTTGCGGGGACGGTCTTCCTCACCACAGAGGACTGCCAGGCTTCCTACGAGGAGCTCAAGGCTCGCGGCGTGGAGTTCACCGAGGAGCCCGAGGAGCGGCCATACGGAATCGACTCAGGGTTCCGCGACCCCTCCGGCAACAGCTTCCGGCTGACCCAGGTGCGGGAGATGGCGACCACTTAGATCGCCGACCGCCCACGCCCCGCTGCTCTCGAAGACCGCCCGAGCTCCGGCGGTCTTCGTTTGCGCTCCGACATCCGGTGACCGAGAACGGCCGTGCCGGTGGGCTATCTATCGCCCCAACTCGCCCGGCGTCAGGGGGTGCCTGGCACGAGTTCTAACGCGCCGTCGTCGGGCTCGAACGGGCCCAGGTCGCCGTTGGCCTGTTCGGCGCCGACCGGACGAGTGGCCTCCACGCGGTTGCGGCCGGCAGCCTTGGCTCGGTAGAGCGCCTCGTCGGCCGCCCGGAGGAGCGGCTCCTGGCGAACCCGCGATCCCATGGCCGCGGCCACCCCGAGCGACATGCTCAGCTTGAGACCGCCCGGGCGGGCGCGCTCGATCGCCTCGCGGAGCCTTGAGGCCACCTCAACCCCTTGGGCGACGTCCAGGCCCGGGAGCAGCACGGCGAACTCCTCTCCCGCCATGCGGTACGCCAACTCGAAGGAGCGCAGCGCCTTGCGCATCTCGTAAGTGCAGTCGCGCAACACGGTGTCTCCGCGCTCGTGTCCGTAGGCGTCGTTCACCTGCTTGAAGCCGTCGAGGTCGCAGACGATCACGCAGACAGAGCCGCCGGTGAGGCGGGCCTGCTGCTCGAGCTCGGCGAAGCGCAGCTCGAGCGCGTGCCGGTTGAGCAGTCCGGTGAGCGGGTCCAGCACCGCGTTGTCGCGGTGCTTGAGCTCCGCATCGGTGAGTGTCGAGGTCACGACGGCGACAACCACGAGCAGCGCGAGCGTGCAGATCACGAGCCTGGGGTCGTCCGCGAAGCCCCGGGGATCAACGGACACGCTGGCCGCCAGAACGACAACGGCCGTAAGCCCAGCCATGGCCACGACGACGGCGCGCCGGAAGCGGGTCGTGGCCATGGCACAAGGGATGATCAGCCAGGGCAGCGCGGGGCTGGCGGGCCCACCGGTCCCGGCGACCGCGATCGCCAGCACCAGGAGAATGAGGAGGAGGGTCTGCGCGGCCAGCCGCTCGGGGTGCGCCGAGCGCTTCAGCCGGTGCTCGAAGGTCGCCAGGGGGACCGCGGCAACAAGGAGGAGCCCGAGCGTCCACCACGCGGTCCAGGGCAGGCTGATGACGGTCGCGACACCGAGCACTGCAACCGCGATCGCGCGCGCAGTCCGCATCCGCCCGTTCGCGTCGACGACGCGGGCATGATCAAGCTCGGTTGGCACGAGCCAGGAACCCGTCTCCATGCATACCTTGTCGGCAGCCGACTCCCGTTCATGAGGGACGCGTCGAAGGCACTAGTCGCGGGCGCCAGCATTTGAGGTAGCCGAGTACCCCGGTGAGGGGCCCCACGCCAGGTTGGTCGCGCTGTCGCCCGGCGTGCTAGGAGCCGGGGGAACGTGTGCAGCTCGACGTTGGTCCAGATGTCGGTCTGACCGAGGGGCGACCCGGGGCGATCCCGACCGTCCGTCCAGATCGGGTAGATGACCCGTCCCCCACGGCCAAGCCGTTGCAGTCGCCAATGAACGCGCCCGAGTCGAAGAACCCTGATTCGGGTCCCACGATCTGGTGCTGATGTTCACGTTGGACCGAGAGGCCCCTCATTTGCGGGAGTAACCTTGGAACGTCCGGATCAGCAATCTACGGCAGCGCTCTGGCAGCGATCGCGATCGTTGCCGCGGCGCTTTCCGCGTGCGGATCCTCGGTGGCGGCTCGGCGACCGCCGAGACCACCAACCCGGCGCCGGTCCACGGGACCTACTCGCCCACGATCGACCCGGCGAACTTCAGCCCCAGGGCCAGCCAGTGGAGCGGACCGACGACTGGTACACGCAGGACAGCCAGGGCTGGTACTTCGGCGAGGCCTCGTTTGACTACAAGCAAGGGCCTTCGTGAACAGCAGTGGCTCCTGGCAAGCCGGGGTAATGGCGCCCAGCCCGGGGTCATCATGGAGAGCGACCCGAAGCCGGGCGACGCCGATCGACAGGAGTACTACCCCGGCCATGCCCTCGACCAGGCCAAGGTGCTGTCAAGCGGCGGAGCCGTGAAGGTCCCGTACAAGTCGTTCCCTCACACCCTCGGGACGATCGAGCACACCTCCCTGGAGCCCCGATTCGCATGACCTCGCGCGACTCCCTTGACAGAGCGAGACACTGCGCGAGGGGAGCGATCGGGAGATTTCGGCGCGGGACGCCTAGCCAAACGGCACCCTAGCCACGAAGACGGCTCCGCCTGCGTTCTCCACATACTCCACGTCGCCCCCCAGAGCGCGTGCGAGCCTGCGGGCGAGCGCCAGCCCCAGCCCGGCACCGCCGTCGCCAGCCGAACCGTTGCCAGCGGCCGTGCCGCGGACTCCCGGCTCGAAGATTCCCTCCCGCTCACCGGCCTCCACGCCGGGCCCGTCATCCGCGACCAGGAACTCGATCGCCTCCACCCCACCCTTCACGGACAACCTCACGGAGCGGCGCCCGTAACGGCAGGCGTTCTCCAACAGCGGCGCCAGGATTCTCTCCGCGGCGTCGGCGTCCACGCCGACACGCAGAGGGGTCCGGGGCGGGGCGACGGTGATCCCGATCCCGCGCGCCCGCGCCAGGGCGGCACACGACTCCCGCGCGCGCTCGGCCACCTCCATCGCA
>VAYK01000016.1 GCA_005884985.1 Actinomycetota bacterium
AATCGAGCGCTCAGGTCGCGCCCTTCCGGCAGCGTCACCGCAGGCGGGCCAGCGAGGCTGATCAAGCTGCCACCGTCGTTCAGCACGTCAAGCGATGCCTCGGCGGTCCTCCCTCCGATCGGGTCGAGCACGACGTCGACGTCGCTGACGACCTCCTCGAACGGAGTGGCCTTGTAGTCGATCACCACGTCAACACCGAGCGAGCGCACGTACTCGATGTCCCTGGCCGATGCAGTCGCCGTTACCCGAGCGCCGAGCGCCTTCGCGATCTGGACGGCGAAGGCGCCGACCCCACCGGCTCCGCCATGCACGAGCACGTGGTTCCCGGGGTGGACGTGCGCCTGCTCGGTGAACGCCTGCCAGGCCGTCAACGCCGACAACGGCAACGCCGCCGTCCGACTGTGATCGAGTGTGACGGGCTTCAGCGCCAGGTCACGAGCCCGCACCGCCACGTACTCCGCAGCCGCCCCGTCGTGATCGAACGGGACCAGTCCAAATACCTCCTCGCCGGCGACGACGTGGGTGACGCCGTGCCCCAGCTCTTCGACGACGCCCGAGACCTCGTGGGATGGGATCGTCGGGGTACGGTCGTGGCCCTGGCGGTCGACCCATGTCTCACTCCACTCCAACTCCGTAGGTGTGATTCCTGCCGCGTGGACCCGGATCAATGCCTCGCCGGCTCGCGGCTCCGGCTTCGGGACATCCTCGAGCCGCAGCTGTTCGGCCCCGCCGCGAGCATGCGCCCGCACGGCACGCATGGTTGTCATCGACACACCTCCTTCCCATCCGAGTCGATGATGCGGCTCGCGCCTCGACGCCGTCCACCGGCCTCACGAATGGACGAGTCCGCGTCGGCGGGCGATTGCAATTGGTCGACACGTCACTTGGAAGTCGGCGAGCATGAGTCGGCAGTGGCTGCCAACCGTGGTCGAGTCGTCTGGACGCCGTGTACTGTGACCTCCACGGGAGCCCGTCCACCCCGGTTGTCGGCTCTAAGATCGGCCGCAGGTGACAGCCATGCTACGGATGAAGGCCGCCGGCATCGACGCATTCGGCGGCGAGGTGCAGTTGCTGGAACTCGCCGCACCGGCGCCGCCCGCCCCGGACGAGGTCGTGATCTCGGTACGCGCAGCCGGGGTCGGGAACTGGGACGAGATCGTCCGGGTCGGCGGCTGGGACGTCGGACGTCGGCCGCCGCTGGCCCTTGGGGTTGAAGCAGCTGGGGTCGTTGCCGCGGTCGGCGAGGACGTGACGAGCCTGGCACCGGGCGACGCGGTACTCACCCACCCACTGCCGCTGCGGCACCAGGGCGCGTGGGCGGAGCGGCTCGTCGCTCCGGCCGCACTCGTCGCGCGGAAGCCGGCCGCCGTCCCCTGGGCGGAGGCGGCCGCCTTCGCGGTGCCGGCGCTCACCGCCGACCAGGCGCTCACCGAGGCCGCCCCTGTCCGGCCAGGGGAGTGGCTTCTCGTCCACGGCGCGGGCGGCGTCACCGGCGAGCTCGCCGTCCAGCTGGCGGTCGCGCGGGGCGCGACCGTCGTCGCGACGGCGGGCCCGTCGAGCGCGGCGCGCATTCGCGGCGACGGGGCACATGCGGTATTCGACTATCACGATCCCGAGTGGCCGACCCTCGTGCGAAACGCAACTCCAAGTGGACGTGGAGTCGGAACCGCCGTGAATGCGGTTCGCGGCGGGGCGGCGACCGCGCTGCAGACGGTCGCAGACGGCGGCCACCTGGCGACGATCACTGGCGATCCGCCGTCACCCGAACGAGGAGTCACGGTCGCGAACATTTACGTCCGCGCCGACGGTGCTCGGCTTGCCGCCCTGGTGGCGGCACTCGCGGATGGGCTGCTGTCGCTCCACGTGGGAGCGACATTCCCGCTCGCAGACGCGGCCACGGCGCTCCAGGGCGCCGTCACCGGCCGCGCCGCCGGCGCGACCGTCCTTACGCTCGAAGGGATCTCAAGCGACGCGGCGGACCACAAGTAAGGCGAATGCGCCGCGAGACACACATCGTGCCGCGAGGCGGCTGCTTCGGCGTACAGCGGGAGGCGACAGGCGTCGATGTACAACGCGCCCTGGAGTTCGAGTTGCCGACAGCCCTCGATGTTCCCAGGTCCACCAAAGGATGGGTATCGCCGCTGCGGCGGACGGCCTACGGTTCGTCCTCATGGATGGACGTCGTATCGCGGCCCGAACCCCCAGCGTCCGCCTCCCAGCCACCGGCGTAGGCCATCGCAACTGCCGCACGACTCGGCAGCCCGGTCTTGCGGAGGATCCGATGGACGTGTTCCTTGATCGTCGACGTCTGGACGTGGAGGCGGGTCGCGATCTCCTTGTTGGCAAAGCCCGCAGCGACCAGACCGGCGACTTCGAACTCCCGACGGGTGAGGTTCGCCAGCACCGGCGACGGCCGCGGCCCGAATGGCACGCGGACCACCAGCAGCGGCATGCCGAGCACCCGCGACGCCTCGAAGTCCACGGTCAAGCCCGCGTCGGTCGGGGCCGCCTGGTGGAGCGCGAGGATCTCCGAACGCGGGATGGCGTCACCGGGCTGACCGGCCCGTTCGACCGCGCCACGCAGTCGATGGAGATCGGCGGCCGTGAAGCGGTGCGCACGCTCGCTCATCGCGTCACTCTAGCAATCGAAGCAGAGAGGGACCAGGACATGTCCGTGGATGCTGACCGCGAGGTCATCGAGCGGTACTACCGAGCCATGGAGGCCGGCTCGCCGGATCAGATGACCACCATCTTCACTGAGGATGCGGTCTATCTCGAGCCGTTCTCCCGCGGCGGCTCGGCGACCACGCATACCGGCCGGCCAGAGATCGTCGGGTGGCTGGGCGCTTCGTTCGAAACGGCCAACCGCGGCGTGACGATCACCCTCGATCGGATCGACGTCGATGGCGACGAGGTCGTTGCGGAGTGGACGTGCGTCGGCCCTGCCCTACCCGGCCCGATGAAGGGCCATGACCGGTATACGGTTCGCGATGGACAGATCGCGCGGCTCGAGACGCGTCTCGGTCCGGCGGCCTGATCGGGTCGTCGCTGCGCCGGTCGCACTGATGAGGGACGACATGCCATCAGCCTCGAACACCGTGACCATCCGCAGGACGCCTGCCGAGGTGTTCGCGTTCATCGCCGACGGCACCAACGCGCCCCGCTGGCGATCGGGCGTTCTCGACGTCGCGCTGGAGTCGGGCGGTGGGCTCGGCGCGCGGTATCGCCAGGGGGTCAAGTGCCCCGGTGGCCGACGGATCGCGGCGGACTATGAGATCACGACCCACGAGCCAAATCGGCGGCTCGGCTTCATGGCCACCGCCGGTCCGGTCCGACCCCGTGGTGAGTTTATCCTGGTCCCGGATGGCGACGCGACGGTGCTCACGTTCGCGCTCGAGGCGGAGCTGCCGTTCCTCAAGCGGATCGTCATGGGTCGGGCCGTCCAGACCACGATGGACGCCGAGGTCGCATCGCTCGAAAAGCTGCGGGGCGTCCTCGAAGCCTGAGCTCTGCTCGGAGGCGTTGCTCTCGCTTGGTCGCCGGCGCTTCGTCGTGACGAATGGCCAAGGCCGCCATCCATGCTCTGGGTCTGGTCGGCATCCCGCTGCGCGGCAGGCCGAGATCCGCGATGGCCATCCGGCTCCGATCCGCGACCCGAAGCCCGGCCTCGAGCGTCGTATCCCGGAGCAGGACCGCGGCGAGACCACGCTCGTCGTTCAGCCGCTTGAAGTGCTCGAGGTCGAACCGGAGCACCGAGGTCGTCGCGCCGCGCTGAATCGATGGCCACATCATCGCGATGCCCCAAACCCGACTTATGAGCGCGGGGATAGAAGGGGTTGTGGCTCTATCCGTGATTTTTTCGGATGTGGCCATTGGTATCGAGACGTTCTGTCGATGAGGCGGCGGTGAGGGCCCTCCACAAGGTCGGCGTCAGGCCGTAGGTCCGCTTGGAGTGACTGCCCGCTCTCGATCGCGGCTTGCGCGAGCGCCAGGCGGCGCAGCGTCCGGTAGCGGTCGGGACTTGTCCCGAACGCCCATCGGAAGTGGCGGGTGATCGTGAAACGGTCGGTGGCCGCGATCTGTTCGAGAGTCGACGCCGGCGTCTGCTCCCGTGCGTGGGCCGCGAGATACTCGCGTACGAGCTCGACTGCCCTGATGTCGACCGTGGCTCGGCGGCTGTCGGGGCGGCCGCTGAGCGACAGGAGGCAGTCGGCGACCGCCACGGCGATCTCGGCGCAGCTTAGCTCGCTGATCGGGTCATCGATGTCGGCAAGTAGGGAAGCGATCGGTCGAACTGCCGGAGTCGGCTCCTGGACGGGATCGGCGACGAACGGCAGCGCTTGACCGCCGAGGGCGCCCCGGACGAGCTCGGGCGGGATGTAGAGGATCCGGTAACCGAAGCCGTCCTCGGTTCCCGGGCCGCCGTCGTGCGTCTCGTCGGGATGCAGGACGTGCAGCTGACCGGGCAGGCAGACACGTTGCGAGCCGCGGTAGCCAAAGGTCTGCACGCCGGCCGTCGTGACGCCGATCCCGTAGGTGTCGTGCCGGTGCGGATCGAACCCTCGCGTAGAGAGGTAGACCTCTGCGCTCTCGATGCCGTAAGCGCTCGGCCCAAACCTGATCGAGTCCGAGCGTCCGGCCGCAGGATCGTTCAAGACGGTCAGCATCGGCGCCTCGTACCGTCGGCGGCATGAGTCAACGGTGTCGCGGCAGCAATGCCTGAGGCGCTTCGTCGCGGCGATTCGGTAGGGGTTCGGTCTTCGGCGTGCGGCATTCTCTCAAGTACCTGATCGGGATCATCGTCGGCACGACGGTCGTCCTCGTCGCGGTTGGCACCGGGATCACGATCGCGTTTGTGGCGCTCCCCGCGATCGGATCATTGCTGCTCGGATCTCGGCGGCGGAGCACTCCTCGGTGTCGCCAACCCGAAGAGCCGGGTCGCGATCTCCATTGGGCCCAGCGATAGCACGGGCCGATTGTATGTGGAGCCCAGTTTCACCGGGATTGGATCAAATGAACGTCACTCGGCTGCCCCGTACGACTTCCGTGCCGCGGCGAGGCCTTTAGGCGGATGAACCGCCGCATCTCACACCTCATCGCAGGTTGGCGCACCGGGCTCCCTCGCCCCGTGCTCATCCTTCAAGCGGGAAACGCACTCAACTACTTCGGTTACGGGCTCATTGTTCCCTTTGAGATCATCTATCTGCACCAGTTCCGTGGCTTCTCAACGTCGACAGCCGGACTGGTTCTCGCGGCGACCATGGCGACGGCCGCAATCGTCACCCCGCCAACGGGAGCGCTGCTCGACCGGTACTCGGGTAAGGCGATCGTAATCGCAGGAAGCCTGGTGAGCGCCCTAGGCTACGCCGGCTTCGCCTTCGTAGATCTTCCCTGGCAGGCGTTTGCCTGCTCGATCGTCAGCGGAGCCGGACTCGGCATGGCAACGACGGCCTACCGAGTATTGATCATCACGTTGGTCAAGCGCGAGCAGCGAGCGGCCTCCGTCGCGCTCGGCCGCGTCGCGGGAAACTTTGGTCTTGGTTTCGGCGCGACCGTGGCCGGCTTCATCGTCGCATCGGCACAGACGCTCAGCTCGTTCCAAACACTCTATTTCCTCGACGCGGTCACCTACGCCGGGTTCGCGCTGATCGTGCTCGCTGCCGTGCCGATCCCGCGAGCCGCGACCGTGGCAGCGGCCGACGCCAACGAAGCCGGCTTTCGTGCGGTCGCTCGAGATCGGCTCTTCCTCATTGTGATCGCAGCCAACATCGTGCTCGTCGTCGTCGGCCACACGTTCTTCTCCAACATCCTGGCGCCATTTGCAGAGACCCACACCTCGGTCGGCCCGGCCGCGATCGGGATCGTCTTTCTCGTCAACACGTCCTTCGTCGTCATCGCGCAGATCCCGGCTGTGCGCTTAGTGGCAAAGATACGACGCACACACGCCTTCGCGGCGGCAAGCGCACTTTTCGCGGTCAGCCTGCTTGGGGTTTTGCCAGCGACGCTCATCCACTCGGAGCTCGTCGCGACCAGTCTCCTCGCCGGCGTTGCGATCGTCTTCGCAATCGGCGAATGCTTTCACATTGTCGTTCTCGGGCCGCTGGTCGCGGACATGGCTCCAGCCCATCTGCTCGGCCGCTACCTGTCCATCTACGGTCTGACCTTCACCATTTCCCTGGCCCTCGGCCCAGCGATTGGTGGCCTTCTCCTGCAGACCTCGCCAGACGCCGTCTGGTGGGGTGGCGCGCTTGCCGCGGTGCTGGCCGGAGCCGTCCTTTTTCGACTGGGCGGACGCATTCCCGACCCGCTCCGCGAAGCACAGTCACGCCTTGCGTCGGCGCCAGCGGCCGAGTGAGGTCCAGCCAAGAGAGAGAGTCATGGCCACAGTTCAAACTGGCGCAAACGGCTGGCGGAAAGAATGGTTCGAGATCGAAGACGCGACGTACCTGAACACCGCAGCACACGCAGTGATGCCCCGTGTTTCACTGCGCGCGGTGCAGGCTTCGCTCGAAGCTAAGAAGGCTCCCCATCACATAACCGACTCCGCTTTCTTCGAGGTGCCAAACCGAATTCGGGCCTCCCTATCGGAACTGATTGGGGCCAAACCGGGAGAAATCACACTGACAACTGGCGCAAGCACTGGTGTCGCGGCCGTGGCACATGGCCTGACCTGGGAGCCGGGCGACGAGATCATCACCGCGAGGGGAGAGTTCCCGCTGCAGTACGCCACCTGGAAGCCAATGGAGGAACGCGAGGGCGTGAAGCTGAAGATCGTAGCGCCGCGAGACCGTTTCATTACGGCGGACGACCTGATTGCCGCGATGACATCCAGAACGCGCGTCATCTCCGTAAGTCACGTGCGCTTTGACGACGGCTCGCTGTTGGATGCGGCTCGCGTGTCTGCGGCCTGCCACGCCCAGGGAGCGCTGCTTGTGCTCGATGCGAGCCAGTCTTGCGGAGCGATGCCAGTGGATGTGGGCGAACTTGGTGCTGACATATTGGTGTGCGCTGGCTACAAGTGGCTCCTCGGTCCCTACGGCACCGGATTTTGTTGGGCCAGGAGCGAGCAAATGGATACGATGCGCCCAAGTCCGTTCTCTTGGACGGCCCAAGCTGCAGACACTTTTTCGGCGCTGAATTTTGTCGATCCCAAACCGTCGCGCAGTGCGAAGCGTTGGGATGCCGCAGAAGCGGCCACCTATTTCAACTTGAACCTGACGGCCATGGACGCCTCGGTGCGTTTGGTGTTGCGTATCGGGCCTGAGATGGTGCTCGAACATAACCGGAGATTGATCGATCGCCTGTTCGAGCGCCTCCCCGAGGACTGCGTTCCGGCCAGTCCGCTGGACTCTACGCAGCGCGGGCCGTACGGTTGCTTCACAGCCCGGAACCAGCACAAGACTGCCGACCTCTATCAGAAGTTGCGAAACAGGAATGTCGTCGTGAGCATGCGCGAGGGTCGGATTCGCGTCTCACCTCATCTGTTCAACTCCCAGCGGGACATCGATCGCCTCATCGACGCGGTGACCGCGTGACCCAGTCGCAGGATTTGGCACAGACTGAAGAGGACGCGGTGGCCATCGTTCAGGACACGAGTCGGCCCGCAAGCAGGGCAGCCACCGCAGCTTTCGCATGACGCGCCGCGGTCGGATCCCGACGAGACCCACCAACGGCGTACGCCCCGTCCACGAGCAGCACCACCTGCGCGGCCAGGTCGGTGTCTTCCTCGCCCGCCTCGACGAGGAGTTGGTGAACGAGTCCCTCGCGAGCCCGCAGATGCGCCAGCGCGGCCTCATGAACGGGATGGCCTGGGCGGTTGATCTCGAGGGATGCGTTGATGAACGCGCACCCAGCCTTCGTTTTCGTGCGGAGGGCGTTCTCGATCACATCGAAGAGCGACAGGATCACCAGATCGCCCGTCTCCTCGGAGCGGCGCCTCGCATTTGCCTCGAGGCTCAGCAGGGCGCGTCGGCTTCGATCGCTGAGGGCTTCGGCGACGAGCCGATCCTTGGAGCCGAAGTGCTGGTACAGGGTCCGCTTCGTCACCCCCGCACGGGCCGCGATCGCGTCCACTCCCGTGCCCGTGATGCCGCCCGCATATGTCAGGTCACTCGTCGCACCGAGGAGCGCGTCGTGTGCATTTGGCCGGTCGGTCATGGCCGATAGTATACACACCGATCGGTGGACTTGGGCCACCCCGCGTCGCCCGAAGCGACGACCGAATCGGGGCGCCGAGGACTAGGAACTCGAATCCAGACGAGCTGGTCGTCGGCTTCGACAGCCACTGACGTTCTGGTGACAGTATACCGATCGGTATGTATACTGCCGGAGACAACTGCGGACCACCCACATTTCGAGGAGGCCTCTATCGACGTCTAGAGCCAATCCAGTCTCGCCATCTGAACCGCAAGAAAGGGACTCGTGCATGCCTCTCGAAAAGGTGAA
>VAYK01000084.1 GCA_005884985.1 Actinomycetota bacterium
CCGACCGCTATCCACCATTCAGCTTCAGCTGAGCGGCACCTGAGACGCCTCCGCCGGCGCTCCTCGGGATGCTCGCCTGTGCCCTCGCCCGGGGGCGCGGGTAGGGTGCGGCGAATGCCCCCGCCGAGCGCCGCCCCGAACTCCCGCGAGTCGCTCCAGGGCGCCGGCTGGACCTGCTCCCCGGGCCGCTTCCGGGCCTTCATCCCCGATAAGCCGCCGCTGTCGTGGCTTCAGCCACGCATGTTGTGGGAGGCGCGCAACGACACCGTCGCCCGGGTTGCGGGGGACCCCGTCGACGACCTCCGGCGAGCCTGGATGTGCGCGGCCTGGACGGCAGCGGAGCGCGCCGGCGCACAGGACCCGCGGCTGATCGACCGGACCGGCGAGGCCGATGTCTCGTTCATGGTGCTCGGCGACCCGGGAGAGGGCGACGCGTCGCAGTGGGCCACGATCCCGCCGCTCGAGGCAACGTGGGACGGCACGGACTTCATGGTGATCATGAGTGACGTCATCTATCCCGCCGGCAACGTCAACGAGTACGCGGACAAGTTCTACCGCCCGTACCGCGACTACTCGGCCCCGATCTACGGGATCCCCGGCAACCACGACTGGTACGCCGAGCTGCGTGGCTTCATGTACCACATGTGCGGGCTCGACGAGATGGGCGCGCCCGAGTTCACGTTCAATCGCGGCCAACCCTCGTGGAAGCGGGCGGTACATCGCCTGTTGTGGCGCCGCCCGGAGCCACCGGGGCCCGAGGAGGCGAGCGTCCGCGCTTCGTGGCGGTCGCTCCCCAGCCAGCGCTCCGGACAGCGCACGCCCTACTGGACGATCGAGACCGACCCGGTGCGGATCGTCGGCATCGACACGGGAATCCTGGGCGGCCTCGACCGCGAGCAGGGCGAGTGGCTGCGCGAGGTCTCGCGAGACCCGAGCCGAGCGAAGATCCTCTTGACCGGCAAGCCGCTCTACGTCGACGGCAAGTACAACCCCGGCCCGATCGAGGGCGGCGGCACGGTCGACGAGATCGTCCGCGATCCGGACTCGGGCTACCTGGCGGCGATTGGCGGCGACATTCACAACTACCAGCGCTACCCGGTGAAGCTCGACGACGGGCGGACGCTCCAGTACGTGGTGGCGGGTGGCGGCGGAGCGTTCATGCATCCAACGCACGACATTCCGCGCGTTCGCCTACCCGGTGTCGACGAGGACGCCTTCCTGTGCTACCCGCGCCGCGGCGACTCGTTGGCGCTGTTCAGCCGCCTCTATGACCGCAAGCTCGCCTTTGGCCGAGGCTACTTCGAGATCTCCCCCGACGAGGCGGCCGCCTACCTCAGCGAGAGACTGGACATCGAACCGGTTCGCCGAGGGCGCGACGAGGTCGTGCTCTCAGACCGCGCCCGCCGCGCCGCCGAGCGCCTCGTGCCCCTTCCCGGTCGGGCCCACGGGCCGCTGCACCCGCTGTTGGCGCTCTGGTTCGACGTCAACGAGCCGCCGATGTTCAAGAGCTTTCTGCGGATGGACGCGAGCACCGATCGCGTGCGCATTCGCTGCTTCGCCGCCACCGGCTGACGCGACCAGCAGGACGCTCCCCCGGTCGAAGACGATCTGGTCGCCGAGCGCGGCAAGGGCGGGCGCTGGACCTGGAACCGGGCGCTCGAGCGAGCTTGACGGCCCTCAGCGACCGCTGGAGCCGAAACCCCGCTCTGCCCGCGTGCTGGCGGCCAGCTCGACCACCTCGACCGGCTCGGCGTCGATGAGCGGCGTCACGAGGAGCTGCGCGATGCGGTCGCCCGGATGGACCTCGAAGGAGCGCTCGCGATCGGTGTTCAAGAGCAGGACCCGGACCTCGCCGCGGTATCCCGAGTCGATCAGCCCGGGCGAGTTGACGAGGGCGATCCCATGCCGGGCCGCCAGCCCGGAGCGCGGCAGCACCAGGCCCGCATGGCGCGGCGGAATCTCCACCGCGATGGCGGTGCCGACGTCGCCCCTCTCCCCCGGCCCGATCGTCGCCGCCTCGGCGGCGCGCAGGTCGAGTCCCGCGTCGCCGTCATGAGCGCGGCTGGGAAGCCGCGCACCTTCCCGAAGCAGACTGACGCGGAGCTCCACGGGCTGGAGCGTAGAGCGGGTCTAGGCGGTTCCGTTCGCGCCCGAGCCGGGACCAACGCCGTTTCTCGCAAAGTCCGAGAACCTGTGCACCAGCGCGGCCGGGATCCGGGCCCTGACCACGACCCCCTCGGCGCGGTCCTCGCGCTCGAGGTCGCCGGCCAGGGTGTGCAGCTCGGCGAGCACGCCGCCCTCGGAATAGGGGAACAGCAGCTCCACCGGTCGTAGCGTCTCCTCGAACGCCGCCCCGATCCGCTCCCGCAGCTCCTCGAGGCCCTCGCTGGTCGCGGCGGAGATCGCGATTGCCCCTGGCTCGTGGATGGTCAGCTCGCGGGCCTCGTCGGCATCCAGGAGGTCGACCTTGTTGAAGACCAGGAGGCGGGGCGCCGCCCCCGCCCCGATCTCCTCGAGCACCGTGTCCACGGCGGCGATCGACTCGCGGCGCCGGTGTTCCGGCTCTGAGGCGTCCACCAGATGGACGATGAGGTCGGCGAGCACGGTCTCCTCCAGCGTCGCCTTGAAGGCCTCGACGAGCTGGTGCGGGAGCTTGCGAATGAAGCCGACCGTATCGGTGACCAGGTACCGGCGACCGTGGTGGCGGTAGGCGCGCGTCGTCGGGTCGAGGGTGTGGAAGAGCCTCTCCCCCACTCCCACCCCCGCCCCCGTGAGCGCGTTCAGAAGCGTCGACTTGCCCGCGTTGGTGTAACCGGCGAGGGCAACGATGGGGAGCGCCGAGTCGTCGCGTCGCGCCCGCATCATCTCGCGATTTCGCTCCAAGCGCTCCAGGCGGCGTCGTAGGTTCGAGATCCGGTCACGGGCCAGGCGGCGGTCGGTCTCGATCTGGGTCTCCCCCGGTCCGCGGGTCCCGATCCCACCCCCGAGCCGTTCGAGATGGGTCCACAGTCCGCGCATGCGCGCGAGGTTGTACTCGAGCTGCGCCAGCTCGACCTGGAGCTTTCCCTCTGCGCTGTGCGCGTGGTCGGCGAAGATGTCGAGGATCACCGCGGTGCGATCGATCACCGGCACGCCGAGCGCCGCCTCGAGGTTCCGCTCCTGGCGCGGCACGAGCTCGTCGTCGCAGGCGACCAGGTTGGCGTCGCTGCGGACGATTTCCGACTTCAGCTCGGCCAGCTTGCCGCGCCCCAGGTAGCGGTCGGGGTCCGGGCGGGCGCGGATCTGGACAAGATCGCCGGCGGTCGCGACGCCGGCGGTGCGCAGGAGCTCCTTGAGCTCGGCAAGGGGTTCATCGTCGGCCGGAGAGGCGGGCAGGGCCCCGATCGCGAGCGCGCGCTGGCGAGCACGGGGATTCTCGACGCCTGCTCCGCCGGCCCCGTAATGGGTTTCCGCAATGCGGCCTTGGCGGGTTCTGTGCACTCTTCCAAGTGTAGGCCGCCCAGCCGCCGCCCCCCAGACCCGCCTCGCGCGTGGCTGTCCGGACCCGGATAGGCTTCGGCGCGGATGAGGGTATTCGTCACCGGAGGGACCGGGTTCATCGGCGGCCACGTGGCCCGCATGCTGCGCGAGCGGGGCGACGAGGTCCGGGCGCTGGTCCGCAGCCCCGACAAGGGCGCTGCGCTCACCGAGCTGGGCTGCGAGCTCGTGCCCGGCACGCTCTCGAACAAGGACGCGATCCGCGCCGGGATGGAGGGTTGCGACGCGGCGATCCATGGGGCCGCGGTCTATGAGGTCGGGATCCCCTCCTCGCAGCACCGGACGATGTACGAGGCGAACGTGATCGGGACCGAGAACGTGTTGCGCGCCGCGCTCGAGGCGAAGCTCGACAGGGTCGTCTACATCTCCACTGTGGGCGCGTTCGGCAACACCAAGGGCCAGGTGGTCGACGAGTCCTACCAGCACCCGAGCGCCGGCTATACGTCCTACTACGAGGAGACCAAGGTCGAGGCGCACAGGCTCGCCACGCGCCTGATCGCCGAGGAGGCGCTGCCGTGCGTGATCGTCCAGCCGGGTGGCGTCTACGGGCCCGAGGACCACTCCGCGGTCGGCAGACAGATGAACCAGTTCCTCGCCGGGCGGATGCCGCTGATCGCCTTCCCCGACCTCGGCTTCAACATGGTCCACGTCGACGACGTGGCCGCCGGTGTCCTGCTCGCGCTCGACAAGGGCAAGGTCGGCGAGGCCTATGTCCTCGGGGGCCAGATCACGACGATGCGCGAGCTGATCCAGACCTTGGCGCGGACGGCCGGCAAGAAGGCGCCAACGCGCACGCTGCCGACCGGGGTGATGAAGGCGATGACGCCCATCGGGCCGATCGTGGGCAAGGTGATGAACCAGGGCCCGAACCTGCGCGAGCTGATCAGCTCCGCCGACAACGTCACCTTCTGGGCCAAGCACGACAAGGCGATAGCCGAGCTCGGCTACTCACCCCGCGGGCTGGAACAGGGCCTGCGCGACACGCTCGAGGTCGAGGGGAAGCTCCCGGCGGGCGCTTAAGAGGCTGCCTCAAACCCCCGTGCGCACGTCTGGCGGCGGCGGATCTGCGCGGATGCTGCGTCCTCGGTCGGCGCAATAGCGCACGGCTATTGCACGTTCCGCACGCAGTGCGGAACGTTGCTGCGTCCTTGCCCCGCTTGATCCGGCGCTCGCCAGCCGCACACTCGGGAGTTCTGAGACAACCTCTAAGGGCTAGCCGAAGAACACCTGCTGCAGCAGGAAGACGTTGAGCGCGATGATCAGGGCCCCCACGATGCCCGCGATGACCGTGAGCCAGCCCGGATTTGCGAGCGGCCCCATGACGTCGCGGCGCCGGGCGATCAACATCAGCGGGACCAGCGCGAACGGGATCCCGAACGAGAGCACGACCTGACTCATCACCAGCGCATTGGTGGGGTTCAGCCCCACCCCGAGCACGATCAGCGCCGGCGCCAGAGTGATCGCCCGCCGCAGGAAGATCAGCTCGAACCTCCCCCCAGCCTTGAGCTGATCGCCGAGGAAACGCGCGTTCTTCTCCATCGCGCCGATGATCTCGCCATAGCCCTGCTTGCCGAAGCGGCAGATGTTGTAGTACTGGGCGAGCATCTTCGCCGCCCCGGTCGAGAAGTTGAGCGTGAAGGTGGCGTCGGTCTGGCCGAGGTAGTTCTCGTAGAAGACCAGGTCGTCCGGGAG
>VAYK01000085.1 GCA_005884985.1 Actinomycetota bacterium
AAGACACGCAGAGGCTGTCGAGGCGGCGCCAAATCGTGCAGGGCGTCGAGAAGAGTCCAGTTGCGAGGCGGCGCCCGAAGGTCGCAGGCTGTCGAGAAGGGGTCAGAGGCGAGGCGGCGCCCGAAGGCCGGGCGCGAGACGTACTCCCTGTACGTTGAGCGCCAGGCCGAGGGCGCCCCAAAATGTAACTACGTCTGGGTCGCAGATGACCCCTGATCGACAGCCTGCTCAGTCGAGGATGGGTTTGGGCGGGTCAGTGGAGTAGTCATAGAACCCGCGCCCGGTCTTGCGCCCGAGGTCTCCGCGCTTGACCCGCTTCTCGAGCTCCTTGGGCGGCCGGTCGGCTTCGTTCTTCGTCACCTCATAGGTCTCAAGGCGGGCGTTGTAGCCGATGTCGAGGCCAGAGAGGTCGCCCAGCTTGAAGGGCCCCAGCGGGTGGTTGAGACCGAGCTCCACCGCCTTGTCGATATCGGCGTGGCTGGCCACCCCCTGCTCGAGGCAGTAATAGGCCTCGCGCACGAGGGCGCGGAGGATGCGGTTGACGAGGAAGCCCGGCAGCTCTTTTCTCAGGATCACCGGTTCCCGGCCGCTCCGCCGCGTCACCTCGGCCGTGATCTCCACCGTCTCCTCGGTCGTCCATTTTCCTTTGACGACCTCGACGAGCTTCATGACGAGCGGCGGGTAGAAGTAGTGCATGTTGACGCACTTTTCGGGCCGCTTGGTCGAAGGCGCAATCTGGGAGTTCATCAGCGTGGAGGAATTGGTCGCGAGGATGGCGTGAGGCGGACAGAAGCGGTCGAGCTTGGCGAAGCATTCCTTCTTGGGCTCGAGCCGCTCCACGATAGCCTCGATGACGAAGTCGGCGTCGCGCGCAGCCTTCTCGAGGTCCGGCTCGAGCCTCACGCGGGCAATGGCCTCCTCCATCTTGTCCTTGGTCATCTGGCCCTTCTGGACGCGGCGCTCGAGCTGCTTGCGGTTGCCGGCCATACCTTTCTGAAGCAGCTCGGGGTTGAGATCATTGAGCGTGATCTCATAGCCGTGCAGCGCGGATTGCATCGCGATTTGCGCGCCCATTTGCCCGGCGCCCACCACGAGAATCCTCTTCACGTCGTCAGCTTTCATGTCCTCTCCTCTTCGCAGGTCGCAGGGCGCCGGGCTGCCTAGTCGATCGGCGGTTTGAAGTTCTGCCACGGCTGGGCGCGCTCGAAGGCGTGGGCGGCGCGGAGGACGGTCACGTCGTCGAAGCGGCGGCCTACGATCTGCAGACCCACGGGCAGCTTGTCGGCGGTGAAGCCCGCGGGCACCGAGCAGGCAGGCTGGCCGGTCATGTTGAACGGATACGTGAACGGGATCCACTCGTACGCCTCCGCCGGGCGGCCGGCGATCTCGGTTGGATTGTCGAGACCCACCTTGAAGGGCGGGCAGGCCACCGTGGGGGTGAGCATGAGGTCGTAGGTCTCGAAGAGGCGGCGCGGGTGCTCCCACCATGCCATTCGGTCGAACCAGGCTTGTACGTACGTCGTGGGGCCCCACGTGAGAGTCTCGTCGATGAGCGCGGCGAGCCCGGCGTCGATGTCGGCGCGCCTCTCCGGCAGGTAGGGCGCCAGGCGCGCGGCGAGACCGCCGCAGAAGATCGCCTTCCATGGCTGCTTCGGCGACGGCCATCTGGGATTGACTTCCTCCACGCGGCAGCCCAACTCGCGGAAGCGCTTGGCCGCGCGAGCGTTGACGTAGTCCACCGGTGACGCCGGCAGCGAAAACTGATCGCGCGCATCGGGTCCCGCGCAGACGTTCATCATCAGCGCGGCGTCCGTCACCGTCCGGGTCATGGGCCCGATGTGCGAGAGGCTCCAGGCCCCGCTAGGCGGATAGGCAGGGATGCGGCCGAAGGACGCCTTGTGGCCGAAGATACCGGCGAGGGAGGCCGGAATGCGGATGGAGCCTCCGCCGTCCGTGCCGATGGCGATGGGACCCATCCCGGCAGCGACGGCGGCACTGGCTCCGCCGCTCGAGCCGCCCGGGGTGCGATCGAGATTCCACGGGTTGCGCGTCACGCCGAAGAGAAGATTGTGGGTGGCGCCGATCCAGCCCATCGTGGGCGTGTTTGTCTTGCCGAGCTGAATCGCTCCGGCCGCCAGCAGCCGCTCCACCATGGGGGCCGTCTCCGTCGGCACGTTGTCGGCGTAGAGCCGCGTGCCGAAGGTCGTACGGATGCCTTTGGTGACGACGAGGTCCTTGGTGGAGAACGGCACGCCGTGCAGCGGTCCAAGCCTTGCGCCACGCTTCGTGAGCGCGCGCTCGGCCCCTCGGGCGGCCCGCATCGCGTGCTCGGCGGTCAGGGTCACGAAGGCGTTGAGCGTCGGGTTCAGGCGCTCGATACGCGCCAGCACCGCCTTCATGACTTCCACCGGCGAGACCTTCTTCCGCCGGATGGCGGCGGCCATCTCCGAAGCCGGCATCCAGCACAGCTCGTCCGGAGCCATGTATGTCTACCTCCTTCCGCTGCGAGTCGGGTCAGGCGCCGCGGAGGCGCGGGTCCAGGGTGTCGCGGAGCGCGTCACCAAGGAGATTCGAGCCGAACACTGCCAGGCTGATGGCAATGCCCGGGAAGAGCACGAGGTGCGGCGCCTTCTGTGCGTATTCGGCCGCCGAGACCGACAGCATGCGCCCCCACGAGGGATACGGCTCGGGAACGCCGAGCCCGAGGAAGGACAGCGCCGCCTCGACCAGGATGGCGCTCCCGAGCTGGGCGGTGCCGAGCACGATGAAGGGCCCCACCGTGTTGGGCAGGATGTGACGGAACGCGATACGCAGATGCGTGAGGCCGAGCGCGCGCGCCGCCTCGACATACTGGAACTCGCGTATGGACAGCACGCTCGAGCGGATGACGCGGGCCGCCCGCGGCATGATCGGGATCGAGATCGCGAGAATGACGTTCGGGATGGACGGCCCCAACGCCGCGGCCATGACGAGCGCGAGGACGAGGAGCGGCAGCCCCTGGAGGATGTCCATCACGCGCTGGACCACGAGGTCGGTCTTGCCCCCGACGTAGCCGGAGAGCAGCCCGATGATACCGCCGAGCACCGAGGCCACGAGGGTCGAGCCCAAGCCCACGAGGAGCGACACCCGCGCTCCGTGGAGGATGCGCGAGTAGATGTCGCGCCCAAGGTGGTCGGTGCCGAGCCAATGGGCCGCGCTCGGCGGTGCCAGCGTGGCGGCGGCGTCGGTGGCGATCGGATCGTGGGTCTGCAATACGTTGGCGAAGATCGCGATGAACGCGATCAGCAGCATGATCACGCCGCCCGCCGCGCCGAGCGGCTTCTTGCGGCAGAAGCCCAGGAGCCCTACCCACATCCCCGTGCTCCGGGGACGCACCGAGGGCGCGGGCACCACCAGCGCGCCCGCCCCGTTAGCTGCCATAGCGCACCCGCGGGTCGAGCACGCCGTAGAGCATGTCCACGGCGAGGTTCGAGAGGATCACGACCGCCGCGATGAACATGACGAGGCTCTGGACGATGGGATAGTCGCGCCAGAGGATGGCCTGGACGAGGAAGCGCGCGATGCCCGGGAGGTTGAATACGGTCTCGGTGACCACGAGGCCCCCGATCAGGAACGCGAACTCGATGCCGATCACGGTCACCACGGGCAGGATCGCGTTCTTGAGCGCATGGCTCCAGATCACCACCCGCTCCCCCTGCCCCTTGGCGCGCGCCGTCCTGATGTAGTCCTCCCGCATCACTTCCAGCAGCGCCGAGCGCGTGATGCGCATGATGAGAGCCGACGAACGGTAGCCGACCGCCATCGCGGGCAGGGCGAACTGGATCGCGCGCAGTTTGAAGTTCTCGCTGGCGGGGACGTAGGTCATCGGAGGGATCCACCCGATCCACGCCACCAGCGCCAGGATAATGACCATGCCGAGCCAGAACGACGGCATGGAGAGCCCCGCCAGGCTGACCACGCGCAGGACATAGTCGAGCGCCGAGTCCTGGCGCACG
>VAYK01000086.1:0-1519 GCA_005884985.1 Actinomycetota bacterium
CTCGGTGCGAGAGCTGCTGGGCCGGGTGCGTGCCCAACTGCGCCGTCGCGAGCTCGACCGCAGCTCCTCGGGGCGGGAGGGCAAGACGATCGTGGCCGGCCCCGTGAGGATCGATCTCGCCCGTCACCTCGTGACGATCCGAGGCGAGCCCGTCAGTCTGACCCGATCGGAGTTCCAAGTCCTGCGGCTGCTCGCCGAGCGTCCCGGCCAGGTGTTCAGCCGCCTCGAGATCATGGAGGAGCTATGGCAGTCGGAGTTCTCGGGCGACGTGCGCGCCTGCGACGTGCACATCTCCAACCTGCGCCAGAAGATCGAGCGCGACCCCCAGGAGCCGAAGCTCGTGCTCACCGTTCGCGGCGTCGGCTACCGCTTGGCCGAGGAAGAGGGATAGGGCAGGCGGCAAGAGCCGGAGACGGGATTCGAACCCGTGACCCCCGCTTTACGAGAGCGGTGCTCTGGCCAACTTAGCAGCATGGCGCAGGACAACGTGGACGTGGTCCAGGGCGCGTGGGACGCGTTCGGGCGCGGTGACATCGATGGGGTGCTCGACGCGATCGCCCCATCGGCCGAGACCAGGGTGCCCGAGTCGCTCCCCTGGGGCGGAACCTACGCGGGACCGGATGGCTTCCGGGACTTCCTCACGAAGCTGACCGAGAATTTCGATCAATTCAACGCCACGCCGGAAAAGGTTCTCGGCGCCGACGACAACCACGTCGTCGTCCTCGCGATCGTCAAGGGACGCACCAAGGGGGGCGCGACGATCGAGAATCGCGCGGTCTGGATCTACCAGCTGCGCGACGGCAAGATCGCCGACGCCGAGACCTTCGGCGACACCGCGCAGGTCCTCGAGGCGCTGGGCTGAGCCGCGAGCCGCCGGCGCGCCATGAAGCGCCCTGACCTTCCCGATGCCCTCCCTCTCGGTCGTCATCGTCACGCACGATCACCGCGAGGCGGTGCGCGAGGCCCTGCCGGCGCTTGCCGCGCAGCTGCATGACGGCGATCAACTGATCGTCGTCGACAACGACTCCTCCGACGGGACCGCGGACGCGGTGCGCGAGGTCGCACCGGATGCGTTGGTCATCGACGCCGCAGCCAATCTCGGCTTTGCCGCCGGCTGCAACCGCGGAGCCTTGGCGGCCTCAGGGGAGCTGCTGTGCTTTCTCAACCCCGACGCGGTTGTGGCGCCTGGTTTCCGCGAGGCGATCGAGCGGCCGCTCGCCGGCGGCGGAAGCTGGACCGCCTGGCAGGGGCTCGTCACCGCCGAGGGCGGAACGGTCGTCAACACCCGTGGCGGGGTGGTCCATTTCACAGGAATCGCCTGGGCGGGCGGGGCCGGCGAGCCTGTCGATCGATGGGAGGGGTGGGCCGGCGACGGGCCGAGGATCCAGCCAGGATTCGTGTCGGGCGCTTGTTTGGCGATCCTGCGCGAACCGTTCGAGCAGCTCGGCGGCTTCGCCGGGGAGTTCTTCGCCTACCACGAGGACGTCGACCTGTCGCTGCGGCTGCGGCTCGCGGGGCA
>VAYK01000086.1:1564-7374 GCA_005884985.1 Actinomycetota bacterium
CTGGAGCGCAATCGGTGGGCGACGCTGATCCGCACCTACCCGGGAGCGCTGCTGGCGCTCCTCGCCCCGGCGCTGGTGGCCACCGAGCTGGCGCTGGTCCCGGTGTCTGCCGCGGGCGGCTGGTTCGGCCAGAAGCTGCTCGCCTGGGGCGACGTGCTGCGCTGGGCGCCGAGGCTCCTGCGGGAGCGCCGCGAGATCCAGAGCCAGCGGGCGATAAGCGCCGGCGAGTTCGCTCGCGCCCTGACCGCGGAGCTCGAGTCCCCGTACCTCGGCGGGGCCGGGCGCTGGCGCGCCCTGAGGGCGGCGCTTCGCGCCTACTGGTCGCTGGTGCTGGCCCTGCTCGGGGCCTCGCGGTCCGCGGACGCCTCCTGAGACGGCTGCGCCTCCACAGCCGGCGAAGCCCCGTCTCCGTTCGCCGCCGCCGTTCCGGTCGACCGCAGCTCCTCGTCCAGACGCGCGACCTCCTGGGCGAGGACCTTGGTCTCCTCGGAGAGGCGCGAGGTGGCGATCGAGAAGTGGAGCAGGAGCACGAAGGCGACCCCGAGCCCGATCAGGAACAGCGCGTTCGGCGGCGAGGCGACGCCGACCAGATTGGCGAGCGTCTTCAGCCCGTCGCGCCAGACCGCCAATACCAGCATCCCCGCAGCCGCGAACATCCACAGGAGCGCGTAGCGCTCGACCAGGCGGCGCCGGCGCACCAGCTCTAAGACGACGCCGAGGAAGATCGCCGCGACCATGACGGCCACGATCTGCGCTTTCGTGCCGACCGCGTGGGCGGCGAGCGGCAGGACGGTCATCCCACGGGCCTCCCGCTGGTTGCCGCGTCCTTGGCGGGTTGCTCGACAAGCCCGTGCTGGCCGGTCGCCTCCACCGGGGTCGCGCGACGCCGGAAGAGGCCGACGTACAGCGCCAGCAGCACCTTGACCATGTAGTAGGCGCTGCGCGGATAGTCGATCGAGCTGTGGCCGAAGCCGCGCGCGTTCATCCGCACCGGCACCTCATGGATGCGCAGCCTGTGGGCGTGCAGCATGAGGATCGCTTCGACCTCCGGGTAGTCGTGGGGGTAATCGCGCGCGAACAGCTCGATCCCGCGCCGGTTGGTCATCCGGAAGCCGGAGGTCGGGTCGGTGATCCGCTGGCGGCAGATCACGGTGAGCACCACCGAGAAGGTCAGGTTGCCGATCCGGCGGCCGATCGGAACCTTGTAGCCGGGATCGCCGCGGAAGCGGCTGCCGCAGACCATGTCGGCCTCGTCGCCACTCGTCTGAAGCTTGGCCAGCAGATCGTGCAGATGGGCGGGCTTGTGCTGGCCGTCGCCATCGACCTGGGCGGCGACGTCGTAGGAGTGCCGGAGCGCGTACTTGAACCCGGACTGCATCGCCCCACCAATCCCTGTGTTGAAGGGATGCCGCAGGACGATCGCGCCGCTGGCCTCGGCCTCTGCGGCGCTGTCGTCGGTGGAGCCGTCATCGACGACCAAGACGTCGAAGTCGGGGGCGTGGCGGCGGATCTCCCGTACCACCCTGCCCACCATCCCCTGCTCGTTGTAGGCGGGGACGATCGCTAGCTTGCGGAGCTGGGGGTGGTCGGGCGCCATCTCGGGGATGCTCGGGCGGAACGGCCGTGGGCCGGCGGGCATGTGCGCAAGCCGCCCTCGCGCGAGCCAGATTAGCGCCCCGTGGCGGGAGCGACACGCTCCGCGCCCCCATCCGCACGAGCCGCTTCGCCCGGGCCGCGAACCGTCAGGTAGGCGAGGCTGGCGAAGACGGCCAGGCCGACGACGTTGAGCACCAGCTTGTAGTCGAGCGCGACCGAGCCGAAGATGTCGGCGCGGGTGGGCCGGGCCGACGGGATCACGCCGGCGAGGGCGAACAGGCCGTCCACGATCAGCGCCGCTAAGACCATGGTCACGAACATCAGCGCCGTGATCCGCAACGCGAACTCCGTTCCGTAGTACTTGCGGTAGGCGGCGACGATCGGCAGCACGATCAGGTCGGCGAAGATGAACGCCATCACGCCCCCGAACGAGATGCCGCCGGACCACAGCACCGCGGCCAGCGGGACGTTGCCGATCGAGCAGACGAAGCTGAGCACGGCAATGATCGGGCCGGCGATCACGTTCTCGACCGTGCGGATCGCGCCGGGGGCGTCGGTCACGAACAGCCCGTTGAAGAAATCGTCGCCCAGTAGCCCGATGAAGCCGGCGAGCAGGAAGCCGATTCCGATCTCCTTCCAGAGCATCTCCCAGTCGCCGCGGAAGTTGTGGGCGACCTCGGTCCAGGCCTCGAGCGAGGTGAGCCGCTGGCGCCAGTCCATCCCCTCGACCCCCGCTACGTGGTGCACGTGGCCGGCCGCCTGCCGCGCGTGCTGGCGAGCGCGCTCCTCGAGCCTTGGCGAGACAAAGAACCGCAGCAGGGCCGTCATCAGGCCGATCAGGACCAGCCCGCCGACAAACTCGGCCAGCGTGAACTGCCAGCCAATCAGCACCCAGAGCACGAGGCCGAGCTCCCAGACCAGGTTCGTGGAGGCGAACTGGAAGGAAAGCATCGTGGCGGTCGAGGCGCCCTTTTGGAACAGCGACTTGGCGATCGCGATGGCCGCGTAGGAGCAGGAGGAGGAGGCCGCGCCGAGGCCAGTCGCCTTGCAGACGGGAGCGAAGCCGCTCCCGGACAGCGCCGCCTCGACGCGTTGGCGTGGAACCCACGCCTGGACCACGGCCGAGATCGCGAAGCCCAGGACCAGCGCCCACCAGACCTCGTAGGCCATCAGGCCGGCGTTCTTGAGCCCGTCGAGAAGCGTTGAGATAAGGTCACTCACGCCGCGGGAGTATATACCCCTTGGGGGTATGCGGGGCTAGTCATCGTGACCGCTTCTGACTGTGCGCCAGGACTGCCACGTGATCCTCAGGATCATGATCGTGATCATCAGCCCGATGATCGGGTCGGCCACGTTCGCTCCCAACGCGACGACCAGCGCGCTGATCACCACGGCGAGTCTGACGATCGCATCGGCGCGGGCACGAAGCCGCATCAAGGCGGCGGCCTCGTTCCCGGCGAAGCCAACCAGGCCCGCGATCGCGAGGGCGAGCAGATGCTCGATCGGCTCAGGGTTCAGGAGCCGGTTCACGGCCAAGCCCGCGGCGACGCAAGCGCTGACCAAGATCGCGAACACGACTGCGTAGCCGGCCCATCGCTCGGCTCGCGCGCTTCGCAACAGAAACGCGGTGGCGAGTGGAACGGCGGTCAGCGCGTCGCCGAAGTTGTGGATCAGGTCGGCGAGCAGGGCGATGCTCGAGGTGGCCACGTAGATCGCTGCCTGGAGACCGGCCGCTGCCAGCAGTACCGCGAGGCTTTGCCCGACCGCCCGGATGCCGGCCCGCGATCGCTTGATCGAGGGGTCGATCGAGCCATGGCTATGGCGGTGGCCGGGGGCGTGAACGTCGCTCATTGGGGCTAGGCGCTCCGGCGCGGGCGCGACCACTAGGGCTCGCTGCGATCGCTGAGGATCTGGTCGCGCTCGGCGAGTCGGTTGCGCCGTCGGAGCTCGGCCTCGCGCTGGCGGCGGCGCTGGGCGTCGGACTCGGCCGTCAGCGGCGGAACGGGGGTCGGGGTGCCCTCGTCGTCGACTGCCACCATGGTCAGGTAGGCGGTCGAGGTATGGCGGCGCTCGCCGGTCAGGGGACTCTCGGCCTCGACCCGAACGCCGACCTCCATCGACGTCCGCCAGGCGGCGTTGACGCTCGCCCTGCAGGTGACCAGCTCGCCGACGTTGACCGGAAGGATGAACGTCATCCGGTCCATGGCGGCCGTGACGACGCGCCCGCGACAGTGGCGGATGGCGGCGATCCCCGCGGCCTCATCGCACAGCTTCATCACCACCCCGCCGTGGACGAAGCCCGCCGAGTTCGCGTCGCCGATCGCCATCCACTTGACCAAGGCGGCGCTCGACTCTGAGGCCGGTTTCGGCTCCATCGCCGACGATCGTAGCCTTCAACGCATGAGCGAGCCCCTGGCCCAGCTGGCCGACGAGGTGACGCGCTGCCGGCGCTGCCCGCGGCTGGTCGAGTGGCGCGAGAAGGCGGCGGCGGACCCGCCGCGCCGCTTCGAAGGTCAGGCGTACTGGGCGCGACCCCTGCCCGGCTTCGGCGATCCGCGGGCAAGGGTCGTGGTCGTCGGGCTCGCCCCCGCCGCCCACGGAGGCAACCGGACCGGGCGCGTCTTCACCGGCGATCGGTCCGGCGACTGGCTCTACGCCGCGCTGTACCGGGCCGGGTTCGCGAATCGGGCGAGCTCCGAGCATCGCGACGATGGCCTGCGGCTGCGCGGGGCCTACGTCACCGCCATCAACCGTTGCCCGCCGCCGGCGAACCGTCCCACGCCCACCGAGCGCGACAACTGCCTACCGTATCTGGTCGAGGAGCTGCGGCTGCTCGACCGTGCGAAGGTGCTCGTCGCGCTGGGCTCCTTCGCCTGGGACGGCACCCTCCGCGCGCTGCGGGAGCTGGCGCAGGGGATCCCTCGTCCCAAGCCCCGCTTCGGCCACGGTGTGGAGGCGGTCGTCGGCGGCTACGCGCTGATCGGCTGCTACCACCCCTCGCAGCAGAACACCTTCACCGGCAGGCTCACGAAGGCGATGCTCGACGACGTCTTCGCCCGAGCCCGCCAGGTCGCCTAGAGGCGCGTCGACGGGCGTGGAGTGCCGGCATTCGGCGCCCCAAGCGCGATACTGGAGGCCGCCATGTTCCCCGTGAACGTGCCGAATGTCCTCACCCTGCTGCGCATCCTCGCGGTGCCGGTGATCGTGGTCGCGCTGCTCGGCGAGACGCCGAACGGCGATGCGCTCGCCGCCGGAGTGTTCGCGCTGGCCGCGTTCACCGACGGGCTCGACGGCTACATCGCCCGTCGCCGCCGGGACGTCACGACCTTCGGCAAGCTGATGGACCCGCTCGCCGACAAGCTCCTGATCGTCGCCGCGCTCGTTTCGCTGGTCTCGCTCGGTCGGCTCGCCGCCTGGGTAGCGATGGTGATCATCGCGCGGGAGCTCGCGGTGACCGGCTTGCGGGCGGTCGCCCTCGAGCAGGGAGTGGTGATCTCGGCGAGCTGGCTCGGGAAGCTGAAGACGGCGCTGCAGGTCGCCGCCGTGTTCGCGCTGATCATCTGGAACCCCTCGCCGCTGGCCGTGGACTGCCTGGTCTACGTGGCGGTTGCGGTCACGGTGATCTCCGGCGCCGACTACTTCTTCGGCCTTCGCAGGCGGCTCGCGATGGAGAGGGAGAGGCGCAGCCGCCCCGGCACGGGCGTTGAGCGCGCCTAGTGGCGCGTCAGGGCGAGCAGGGAGCTTCCAGCCACTCGCGCTCGGTCATATGGTGCGGCGAGTGCTCGCCGCTGGAGAGCTCGGCGAGGATCTCGGCAAGCAGTCCCGAGCGCTCCGCGAACACGGAGTGGCGGTGGATCGTCTCGAGGTTCTCCTGGCGGGCGAGGATGAAACCGTCGTCGCGAGGCTGGGGGTAGGCATCGGCCACGCGGCGCACCATCTCGCGCACGCAGTCCTCGACGAAGCGAGGGTTGCGGTGCGCCTTCTCGACCACCGCGGCCTCGTCGGAGCGCTTCATCAGCTCGTAGATCTCCGAGCTCATCGACTGCTCGACGATGTGTAGGAGATCACGGGCGTCGACGTCGAGCTCGATCCCCTCCGGCCGGCCGAGGTGCAGGGACCCGATGCCGCGCTGGTTGTGGGTGGCGACCGGCACGGCGTTCAGCACGCGCTCGATCTCGTCGTCCGTGAAGCCCTCGGCGGCTAGCCGCTGCTGC
>VAYK01000087.1 GCA_005884985.1 Actinomycetota bacterium
CCAGAAAGATTCCTTGGACCCACTCGCCCGTTCCGATCCCGATCGCGAGTCCGGCGAGTACCGAGACCGCAGCCAGCGTGTAGTCGAATCCTGCATGAGCCGAGAGCGGGATGGTGCGCCGGGGACCGGCCGCCTGAATGGCGAGGCCCAGAAGCAGCGCTCCGATCACGAAACCCACAATGGCAGCCGTCTGGCCAAAGCCGAGCAGCAAGGGCGCGGCCATGATCGCCGGCCCGGCGACCGTTTCGATGGCGGCGTGAGCCGCGAGGGGGATTGAACGCGAAGCTGCCATGACGTATTTCAAGATACGAACGTATGTGCGATGCGTGTGTGAGCCCGGTCACACAATCGAAGGCCGGGTCGCGGACGAGCGCGGCGGCCTCGGTGCGCGCCGGCAGGGTGCGGATCGGCAGCGACGGCCCCCGGGCGACGAAGCCCGGCCAGCTCGTGC
Organism: Actinomycetota bacterium; assembly: GCA_005884985.1. Classification (GTDB taxonomy): domain Bacteria; phylum Actinomycetota; class Thermoleophilia; order Solirubrobacterales; family 70-9; genus AC-56. The sequence goes on from VAYK01000087.1 coordinate 452, forward strand.
GTGATGACGCCGAGCTCCAGGTCGAGAGGCCCCCGCGCTACGTCTCACGCGGTGGCCTGAAGCTCCAGCACGCCCTCGACGCTCTCGAGATCGAGGTCGCCGGCCGCTCCTGCCTGGATGTCGGCGCCTCTACGGGAGGTTTCACGGACTGTCTGCTGCAGCACGGCGCCGAGCACGTGATCGCCCTCGACGTCGGCCACGGGCAGCTCGACTGGGGGGTTCGCAACGACCCCCGCGTGCACGTGATCGAGCGCAAGAATGCGCGCGACCTGGCGCTCGCCGACCTCCCCTATGAGCCCAGCCTGGCGACGATCGACGTCTCGTTCATCTCGCTTGCCAAGGTGCTGCCCGCGGTGGCCGGCTGCCTGGCGCCCGCCGGTGAGGTCCTCGCCCTGGTCAAGCCCCAGTTCGAGCTCGGACGGGGTCGGGTTCGGGGCGGCGTTGTCCGCTCGGCGGACGACCGCCGCGAGGCGCTCATCTCGGTGGCAGGGACCGCCCGGGAGATCGGTCTTGCGTTCAGGGGGTTTGCCTCGTCCGGGCTTCCCGGGCCGAAGGGCAACCGCGAGACGTTCGTCTGGTGCGGCGCCGAGGGCTCGGGCGAAGAGGACGTCGAGTCCGCGGCGCGCGTGGTGGAGCCGTGAGCGCACGCGCGGCCGAGACGGCCGCTGCGGTCCACACGGCGGTCGTCCTCACCCACACCCATCCGGACCAAACCTCGGCCGCGCTGCGCGATGCGGTAGCAGCGGCGGAGCGGGCCTCGTGCGCGTTGGCGGCGACGTCCGACGAGCTCTCAAAGCACGGCGAGGCTGCCCGTGGCATAGAGGCGCTGGACGATCTCTCGGAGCCCCCCGACCTCTGCCTGGTGCTCGGCGGCGACGGCACGATCCTCAACGCGCTGCGCCTCTATGCGGGCGCCGGAGTGCCTGTGTTCGGGGTCAACTTCGGCACCGTCGGCTTCTTGGCCGCCGTCGAGCGGGAGGCGCTCGCCGACGGGCTGGCGCGTGCCTTCAGCGGCGACTTCGACGTCATGCCGCTCCCGGGACTGCGGCCGAAGATCGACACCGCGCGGCCGATCGCCCTCAACGACGTCTCGTTCATCCGGCGTCCCCACGGCCGCGTCGCGGAACTCTCCTACCGGCTCGGGGGGCACGAGGTCGGCCACGTGCGCTGCGATGGCCTCGTCGCGGCCACTCCGGCGGGGTCCACCGGCTACAACCTCGCCAACCAGGGCCCGATCCTGGCCTGGGGCGTGGAGGGCTACGTGGTCAGCTTCATCGCGCCGCATACGCTGACGGCCCGGGCGCTCGTGGTCGCGGCAGACGACGTGCTTCACGTCGGCAACGCGGCCGGTCGGGAGGCCGTGGACGTGGTCCTGGACGGAGAGTACGTCGGCGAGCTGGGCAGCGGCGAGGAGATCGAGATCGGTTGCCGCGACGGCGTCGGGCGGCTGGCGCAGCTGCCCGTGTCCAACTTCTACCGCCGCATCCGCGACAAGTTCGGGCTCCTCGCACACTGACGCCGAGGCTGGCGCGCGCCTAGCCGACGAGCAGCCGCTGAAGCAGGTCGATGAGCGTGCGGCGCTCTGCGGTCGAAAGTGGGGCGAGGAAGTCGCGCTCCACCTGCGAGACCAGCCTGTCCGCCTGCTCCAACGCGCGCCGGCCCTTGGCGGTGATCTCGAGCGCGTAGGCCCTGCGGTCGAGGGGGTTGCGGCGCCGCACCGCCAATTCGCCGTCCTCGAGCTTGTCGACAACGGCGACCATCGTCGTGCGGTCGCAGCCTTGAATCACCGACAGCGCCTGCTGGGAGAGCGGCCCCTCGCTGGCGAGCAGGACAAGGGCCGCATACTCCTTCTTGTCGAGCCCCAGGGGGGTCAGCGCCTCGTCGGCGATCGCCCGCATCCCCAGGTGCGCCTTCGCAAGCAGATAGCCGATCCGGTCGGCGAGCACCGCGGGAAGGGCGGGGAGCTCGGCGGTCTGCGTCGCCGCGTCGCGAGCGGCACCTGTGGGGTTGGAAGCCATGCCCATAGACTATCCGCTAGCATGACGATCAGCAAGTCTGACGATTGCGCTTCCTAACGACTACGCCCGGAGAGGAGGCTGCGGAATGGCTCGGAAGTGGTGGACCCTGATCGCCGTTTGCGTGGCGACCTTCATGTTGCTGCTCGACATCACCGTCGTCAATGTCGCGCTTCCCGCCATTCAGAAGGACCTCAACGCCAGCCTCTCGAGCCTCCAATGGGTCGTCGACGCCTACTCCCTGACGCTCGCGGCCTTCCTGCTCACGGCTGGCTCGTTCGCCGACCGGATCGGGCGCCGCCGAGTGTTCACCGCCGGCTTCGCCATCTTCACGTTCGCATCCTTCCTCTGTGGCATCTCCGGGAACGCGACGCTCCTCAACCTGGCCCGTGGGCTCCAGGGCGTTGGCGGGGCCGCGATGTTCGCGACCTCGTTGGCGCTGATCGCGCAGGAGTTCCAGGGTCGCGAGCGGGGAACCGCGATCGGCGCCTGGGGGGCGACGATCGGAGGGGCCGTCGCCGTCGGCCCGCTGGTCGGCGGCGCCTTGACCGAGGCCTTCGGCTGGGAGTGGATCTTCTTCGTCAACGTGCCGATCGGAATCGGCGCCATCCTCCTCACGACCACCCAGCTCGCCAACCTCAAGGCCCCGGATCCGCAGCCGCTCGACTGGCCCGGCCTGGCGACCTTCTCGCTGGGCCTGTTCGGGCTCATCTTCGGGCTCATTCGCGGCAACTCCGAGGGCTGGTCAAGTCCCCAGATCGTGGCCTCGCTGTCGGCGGCGGCGGTCTTGCTGGTCGCGTTCGTGATCATCGAGCACCGACGCGACACAGCGATGCTCGACCTCTCGCTGTTCAGAAAGCCCGCCTTCGCCGGTGTCTCCGTGGTGGCGCTGACGCTCTCCGCCTCGATGTTCGCAATGTTCCTCTACTTGACGCTGTACATACAGGACGTGCTCGGGTACTCGCCGCTCGCGGCGGGCGCGAGGTTCCTGCCGCTGACGCTGCTCTCCTTCTTCGTCGCCCCGGTCGCCGGCAAGCTCTCGGCCCGGATCCCGGTCCGGGTGTTGCTTGGCGCGGGCCTGGGGCTGGTCGGCGTGGCGCTGCTCTTGATGCACGGGGTCACCCTCGGCGACGATTGGACCACTCTGCTGGCGGGCTTCCTCGTCGCCGGAGCCGGGGTTGGGATGGTGAACCCGGGGATCGCTTCGACCGCGATCGGAGTCGTGTCGCCGGTCAGGGCGGGGATGGCCTCGGGGATCAACAACACCTTCCGTCAGGTGGGCATCGCCACGGGAGTCGCGTCGCTCGGCGCGATCTTCCAGTCGCAGGTCTCCTCAAAGCTCGCCGAGCTGGCGCCCAGCGCGCCGCCGGGCTTCGCCGAAGCGATCTCGTCCGGAGGCGCGCAGGCGGCGCTCCAGGCGGCGCCCTCCGGCAGCCGAGCTCAGCTCGCGACCGCCGCCAACCAGGCGTTCATCAGCGGGTTCAACGAGATCCTGCTCGTGAGCGCGGTGGTCGCCCTGATCGGCGCAGCGACCGGTTTCGCCCTCGTCCGTTCCCGCGACTTCGTCGCCGAGCACAACGGGGCGCCCGCCGCAGCCGAGCCGGTGGAAGTGGCCGCCTAGGGTGGCGGCTGGTCAGCGCTCGACGCCGGCGAGCTTTCGCAGCAGTCGGCGAAGGGTCTCGACCTCGCGCGCACTGAGCGGCGCGAACATCTCCTTTGCCATCTCGATGGCGACCTGGCGGGCCTCGTGGAGCGTTCGTCGCCCGCTGGCGGTGAGGTGAACCGCGTGCTTTCGGCGGTCGCCGGGATGGGCACGGCGCTCGGCCAGACCGAGCTCCTCCAGCTCGTCGATCACCGCGACCATCGAGCTGGGGTCGATCAGCGAGCGATCGACGAGCTCCTGCTGGGCACAGCCGGGGTGGGCGTCGATCAGGGTCAGAACGCCGAAGTGGGGCGGACGCAGGCCGAGCGGCTCGAGGGCCGCAGTGAACTCATGGGCGGTGCGCTGGCCATTCCACGACAGCAGAAAGCCGGGGGCGCTGGCCAGGGGCTCGGGCGGGGGGACGTCGAAGCGCATTTGAGGATCATCCTACGTCGTTCGGATCATTTGTGGTAGAAATGATTCTAGTCGCTGACGACCTTCCCTAAGCAGCCCCCGGAGGTAGCCGCAATGTCCTCAATCACGCGCTGGGTCCTGGCCCACAAGCGGCTAGTCACGTTGTTCTGGCTCGTGCTGACGGTGATCGGGATCGCCTCGGCGAACTCGGCGACGAAGGCGCTCGATCAGAAGTTCTCCGTGCCCGGCAAGGAGGGCTGGGAGACCAACATGGCGATCGCCCAGCGCTTCGGCGGCACCGGCGGCGACAGCGCGCCGATCGTCCCGGTCGTCACGCTGCCCTCCGGCAAGACCGTCAACTCGCCGGGGGTCGACGCTCAGCTTGCACAGGTCGACAAGCGGCTCGAGCGCGCGCTGCCGGGGGCCCGGATCGCCTCCTACGCCTCGACGGGCGACCCTGGCTTCATCTCGAAAGACGGGCGGACGACGTTCGCGATCGTCTATCCGAAGCCCGACCCCAACGCGCAATTCGGCGAGAACCCGGGCGCGGCCAAGGCCGCCCGGGCGGCCGTTCGGGACTCTACGGTCGAAGGCGCCGGCGTCCACGTAAGCGGCTTCGATGCGCTACAGAACGACAGCGGGCAGGGTAGCGGCACCGGCGTCCTGCTCGAGGCGGTGCTCGGCGGGATCGGCGCGCTGATCGTGCTGGCGTTCGTGTTCGCGTCCTTCCTCGCCCTGGTCCCAATCGTGATGGCGATCGTCTCGATCATGACCACGTTCCTGCTCGTCTGGGGCCTGACGACGTTCACAGACATCTCGCCGGTCGTGCAGTTCCTGATCGCCCTGGTCGGCCTTGGCGTGGCGATCGACTACTCGCTGCTCGTCGTCTCTCGCTGGCGCGAGGAGCGTGCCCACGGGCGCAGCGGCGACGCTGCCGTCCAGCGGGCGATGGAGACCGCGGGGCGTGCAGTCGTATTCAGCGGCACCACGGTGGCGATCGGGCTGCTGGCGATGGTCGCCCTGCCGGTGCCGTTCCTGCGCAGCATGGGTTACGGCGGCATGCTGATCCCGCTGGTCAGCACCCTGGTGGCGATCACGCTGCTGCCGGTGGTGCTGTCGAAGCTGGGACAGCGGCTCGACTGGCCACACCGGCGCACCGACGATCGCGCCAGCCGCGCCTGGACCCGATGGGCCGAGGCCGTCGTGCGTCACCGCTGGGTGGCCGCTGGCGGCGCCATCGCCGTCCTGGCGACGCTGGTGATCGCGGCGACCAGCCTCACACTCGGCGATGCCAGCCCCGACACGATCGCCAAGCACGGCGATGCCAAGGTGGGCCTGACCCAGCTCGAGAGGTCGGGCATCGGCTCGGGGGCCTTGCTCCCGCACGAGGTGCTCACGAACGGAACCAACCCCGACCGCGTGGCCAGGGACCTGCGGCGGGTCGACGGCGTCCATGGCGCGGTCGCCCCGGACTCGTCCCAGTGGCGCCGCGGCGGGACCGCCGAGGTCCTTGCGTTCCCGGTCGCCGACGACTCGACCTCCGCGGGGAGGGCAACGCTAGACCGGGTCCGGGCCACGGCGCATGGCGCGGGATCCGACGTTCGCGTCGGCGGTCTGCCGGCGGAGAACGACGACTTCATCAACGCCGTGTACGGCAACTTCCCGCTGATGATCGCCCTGATCGCGACGATCACGTTCGTGCTGCTCGCGCGCGCGTTCCGGTCGCTGCTGCTGCCGCTGAAGGCGGTCGTGCTGAACGTGGTCAGCGTGGCCGCGGCGTGGGGTGTCCTCGCCCTGGTGTGGCAGCACGGACACGGGTCGGACGTGCTGTGGGGAATCGACGCAACGGGCTCGGTCCCGGCCTGGATCCCGTTGATGGTGTTCGCGTTCCTGTTCGGCCTCTCGATGGACTACGAGGTCTTCATCCTGGCCCGGATGCGCGAGGAGTTCGACGCCACCGGGGACACCCACACCGCGGTGGTGCGTGGAATCGGCCGGACCGGGCGCCTGGTCACCAGCGCCGCGCTGATCCTGTTCCTGTCCTTCGTCGCGCTTGGCTCAGGGCCGGGTACGGACCTGAAGATGTTCGCCACTGGGCTCGCGGCGGGCATCCTGATCGACGCGACCGTGATCCGCGCTCTGCTGGTGCCGGCAGTGGTCTCCCTGTTCGGGCGCTGGAACTGGGTGCTCCCGCGGCGTCCGGCGCGGCTGTTGCGGGTCGAGCCCTCGATGCCCCGTCGAGCTGCGACCGGCGAGGCCGAGGGCTGAGCCTGTAGCGGCCATGGGCCGGGACGAATCCGTCCCGGCCCACTGCTAGTAAGACACGGTGCTGCACGATCTGCGGATCGAGAACCTGCTGCTGATCGAGCGCGCGGAGCTCCGCTTCGCGGGCGGATTGAACGCGATCACCGGCGAGACAGGCGCGGGTAAGACGATCCTCGCCCACGCGCTCGACCTGCTGATGGGCGGAAGGGCGCGCCCTCAGATCGTTCGCCCCGGCGCCGACGAGGCCTACGTCGAGGGTGTCTTCGCGCTTCCCGGGGAGCTGCTTGCAGATCCCGAGCTGGCCGAGCTGCGCGAGCGCCTCCCCGAGGCCGCCGACGAGATCGTTCTCGGGCGCCGGATCGCGGCCTCGGGGCGGACCAGCGCCTTCGTGCAGGGGCGATTCGCATCCGCGGGCGACCTACGGGCGCTCGGCCCCCGGCTGCTCGCCTTCTACGGGCAGCACGAGCACCGCAGGCTGGTGCTCTCGTCGGCCCAACTCGAGATCCTCGACGGCTTCGCGGGCGCCGAGCAGCTCCAGCGCCGCGGCCGCTACCGCGAGGCCCACGCCGAGGTCGCGGCGCTGTCGCGCGAGCTGGCCGAGCTGCGCGAGCGCGAGGGAGCGAGGGAGCGGGACCTCGACCTGTTCCGCTTCGAACTCGCCGAGATCGAGGCGGCCGCGCCCGACCCCGACGAGCAGCGCGAGCTCGAAGCCGAGCGCGAGCGCCTGCGTCACGCCGAGGACCTGCGCGCGGGGGCGGCCGGGGCGCTGGCGGCGATCGCCGGCGCGGAGGACGACCTGGGCGGGGCCCGGGACCCGCTCGGAGCAGCCGAAGCGGCCCTCGCGGCGGTGGATGGTGTTGACGCCTCGCTCGACGCGATCGCGGAGCGGGTCCGCGCGGTCACCATCGAGATGGACGACGTGGCGAGCGCGCTGCGCTCCTACACCGAGGGGATCGAAGCCGAGCCCGGTCGTCTCCAGACGATCGAGGAGCGCCTGCACGCGGTGGACCGCCTGGAGCGCAAGCACGGGGGCTCGATCGAGGGGGTGCTCGCCCACGGTGAGCGCTGCCGGACCGAGATCGACAGGCTCGAGAACGCCGAGCAGCTGGCGGACGAGCTCGAGCGGCGACTGGACGAGGCGAGCAGGCGGCGGGGAGCGATGGCCCGAGAGCTCGCCGACGCAAGGGGGAAGTCCGCCGGCCAGCTCGAGAAGCGGGTCGCGGCCGAGCTGTCCGAGCTGGCGATGGAAGGGGCGTCGCTCGAGGTGTCGCTCGATCCCCACCCGGAGGGCTTTGGCCCGAACGGCTCGGAGGTGGTGGAGCTGCGCGTGGCGACCAATCCCGGAATCCCCCTCTCACCGCTTCGCGACGCCGCCTCGGGCGGGGAGCTGTCGCGCATCATGCTGGCGCTCACCGGCCTGGGCCCAGGGGCGGGCGCGGGCACCCTGGCCTTCGACGAGATCGACTCCGGAATCGGTGGCAACAGCGCACGTGCGGTGGGGGAGAGGTTGCGGCGGCTGGGCTCCGAGCGCCAGGTGATCTGCATCACCCACCTGCCGCAGGTCGCCTCCCTGGCCGAGGCGCACTTTCGGATCGAGAAGCGAGCCTCGGGCGACCAAACGACGGCGACGGTGGACCGTGTGAATGGCGACGAGCTGGTGGCCGAGATCGTCCGCATGCTGGGCGCCGAGCGCAACGACAAGGCAGCAAGCCGCCACGCCCGCGAGCTGCTGGCCGCCGCGTGACCGCTGGGTTTCCCGGTTCCGGCGGCGGGTAGGCTGGGGTCAAACCGCGAAAGGAGGGACAGATGGAGACCGAGACGCCCGGAGCCAGAGGAGCTGCCGGAGGAAGAGCCGCTGGAGATCCCCGGCGAGCCGCTTCCCGAGCAGGCCGGCGAGGCCGAAACCGAGGAGGTCCCTGCGGAGCCGAGCAGCGCGCAGTAGCGATCTTGCCTCCGGCGGCTGGGCAGAGGCCCGCACCCGCGGAGGACGGGTTTTCCGGATAATCAAGGGCCTTCGATGGCCACGCCCGTCCGATTCCTCGCGCGCGGCCGGCTGAGGGGCAACGGCCCCGCCCCGCCGGGCTCCGATGCCTCCATCCACGGCAGCGCCAGACTGGGCCGGAAGACCAAGCAGCTCGTCAAGCGGCTGGGCGCCGGGGACGTGGCGATCATCGATCACGCCGACCTCGACCGGATCGCCGCCGAGGACCTGGTGGCGACCGGGGTGCGGGCTGTGGTCAACGTTTCGCCCTTCTCTACCGGCCGCTATCCGAACGCCGGCCCGCTGCTCTTGGCGCGTGCCGGCGTGCGCCTGATCGACGCGCCCGCGGCGCCGCTGTTCGAGGAGCTTCAGGACGGCGATCCGGTGGTGATCGTGGGCGGCGAGGTCCGCCGCAACGGGACGGTGCTCGCAGCGGGCCGCGTGCTCGCCGCCGCCGAGCTCGCCGAGCAGCTCTCCGATCAGGGCGAGCGGATCGACGAGGCGCTCGCCGCGTTCGCCGAGAATACGATCACCCATCTCCGGGAGGAGGGGGAGCTGCTGGCGTCCAGGACCGAGCTGCCCCGCACGCGCACGGTGTTCCGCGACCGCCACGCCCTGATCGTGGTCAGGGGGACCACCTACCGCAAGGACCTGCGCGCGCTTCGCGCCTACATCCGCGACGTCCGCCCCGTCCTGGTCGGGGTCGACGGGGGGGCCGACGCGATCCTGGAGGCGGGGCTGAGGCCGGACGTGGTGCTCGGCGACATGGACTCGGCGAGCGACGAGGCGCTTCGTTGCGGCGCCGAGCTGATCGTCCACGCCTATCCGGACGGCCGCGCGCCCGGTCGCGAGCGGCTCGAGCGCCTTGGGCTGGAGCACAAGACGCTTCGCGCGGTGGGCATCAGCGAGGACGTCGCGATGCTGCTCGCGTCCGAGAAGGGCGCCGCGCTGATCGTCAGCGTGGGCGCGCACTTCAACCTGATCGAGTTCCTCGACAAGGCGCGCGACGGCATGTCCTCCACCTTCCTGACGCGGCTCCGGGTGGGCGAGCTGCTGGTCGACGCGAAGGGGGTGAGCCGGCTCTACAACCCCGGCGTCAGCGGCCACCAGATGGCCCTCTTCTTCGCGGCGGCGCTTGTGCTGCTGGCGATCGTGATCGCGACGACCCAGCCACTCAACGACCTGGTGGACCTGATCTGGCTGAAGCTCAAGATCATCCTCGGGATCAGCTAGCCGATGGGATACTCGGCGCGCTACCACGCCGCCTCGCTGGCCGCCGTCTTCCTGGCGCTGGCGATCGGAATCCTGATCGGAGTCGGGCTCGGCAACAAGGTCTACAAAGGCGCGCGAAACGATCTGGAGCAGAGCCTGAAGAGCGATCTCGCCGGGTCCCGGACCCGCGCTGACGACCTCCAGAGCCAGCTGAATCGGGAGCGTAACTTCTCGGCGCAGATCTATCCGGCCCTGGTCTCCAACCTGCTCCACGTCGAGCGGATCGCGGTGGTCGCGCTCGGCGCGATGCCCGGTGACATGAAGGGCGACATCGAGTCCGTGGTCGGCGCCGACAGCCCGACTGGCGCGCAGCTGAGCGAGGTCGCGGTTGTCAACGAGCCCCCCGATCTGCGCGCCCTCGCGGGCGCGGTCCCCGGGGGGACTCCCGCCCGCAAGGTCGCCCGAGACGCCGGCGCACTGTCGGCGCTGGCCCGGCGAGCTGGGCGATCGCTGGTCACCGGAGGACCCCTGTTCGATCACCTTCACGACGCGCTGCTGGCGGATGTCAGCGGACGGGCTGGGGGGATCGATGCCGTGATCGTGGTCCGCGCTCGCCCGAGTGACCTGAGCTCGGGCCAATCAAACGCAACCGACAGCCTCGAGGGGGGACTCTTGGACGGGATCGAGGGCGCCGCCGGTGGCGTGCCGGTCGTCGGCGTCGAGCGCTCCGATTCGGACGGCTCGCAGATCGGCTTCTACGGCTCCGCGGGGCTTACCGCGACGGTCGACAGCATCGACTTGGACTCGGGGCGAGTGGCGCTGGCGTACGCGCTTGCCGGGGCCGAGGGCGACTATGGGATCAAGGCCTCGGCCGACCGGCTGCTGCCCGCCCTCCGGCGCCCGCCCGCCCTGCCGATTGGCCCCACCTTCCGGTGAGGCTCGCCGGGCTGGCGCTCTCCGCCGCCGTCGCCGTCGCCTTTGCCGGTCCGTGGCTGCATGACATGGAGCGCACCGGGCTCACCCGGGAGAACTACCGGGGCCGATCGCTTGCCTTCCCGGCCGGCGCCGTCCTGGTGGCCTGCTCGCTGCTGGCCCTGGCGCCGCTGGCGCTGCTCGACGATCGCGCCGACCTCGACCTGCTCGACCCGGAGCTGCGCCGCTGGTCTGTCTACGTGCTGGGCGTCGCGCTGCTTGGCCTCCTGGACGACGCGCTCGGCCGCGGCGCGGCGGCCGAGACCCCGCGCGGCTGGCGAGGCCATGTCGAGGCGGTACTTTCCGGGCGGTTCTCGACCGGGGCGATCAAGGGCGTCGGTGCCCTGGCGCTCGCCGCCTATGCGACCTCGGGCCTCGGCGAACGCGACTGGCGCTATGTCTGCGACCTCGCTCTGCTGCTATTGACGACCAACCTGTTCAATCTCCTCGACCTGCGACCGGGGCGGGTCGAGAAGGCGTTCGCGGCGCTCTTGGCCGGCCTCTGCCTGGGGGCCTGGACGGTGGCGCCGCTCGACCTGCTGGGGATCTTCATCGGGCCCGTGCTGGTCGGCTCCGTGTTCACGCTGCGCGAGCGGGCGATGCTCGGCGATATGGGCTCCAACCTGGTCGGAGCACTGGCCGGGATCTCGCTGCTCGTCGTCCTCGGACCCGACGCCCGCCTGCTGGCGCTGGCGATCGTCGCCGCGCTGAGCCTCTACGGGGAGCTCCGCTCGATCTCACGGACGATCGAGGCCGTTCCGCTGCTTCGCTCTCTAGACTCGGTGGGCAGGTTGACTGAGGGCCAAGAGGCAGACCCCGGAAGATGAAGCCCGGCGAGACCAGGTTCATCTTTGTCACCGGCGGTGTCGTCTCCTCGCTCGGCAAGGGGATCGCCGCGGCCTCGATCGGGCGGTTGCTGGTCAGCCGCGGCTTCCGAGTCCAGCTGCAGAAGTTCGATCCCTACATCAACGTCGACCCGGGAACGATGAGCCCCTTCCAGCATGGCGAGGTGTTCGTCACGGAGGATGGGGCGGAGACGGACCTCGAAACTCGGTGATCAGGCGCGAGCGCCGCGGCGACTACCTGGGCGCGACCGTCCAGGTGATCCCCCACATCACCGACGAGATCAAGCAGCGGATCCTGATCCTCGCCGAGTCGCAGGCAGTGGACTTCGTGATCACAGAGATCGGAGGCACGGTGGGGGACATCGAGTCGCTGCCGTTCCTGGAGGCGATCCGCCAGCTATATACGGACCTCGGGCCACGGCGCTGCATGTTCGTGCACCTCACCCTGGTGCCGTATGTCGGCCACGCCGGCGAGCTGAAGACCAAGCCGACGCAGCATTCGGTCAACGAGCTGCGGCGCATCGGGGTCCAGCCGCATGCGCTCGTCTGCCGGTCGGAGCGTGGGCTCGAGCGTGACATCCGTCGCAAGATCGCCCTGTTCGGCAGCGTGCCGGAGGAGGCGGTGATCTCTGCCCGTGACGTGGACAACATCTACAAGGTGCCGCTTGTGCTCCGCGCCGAGGGGATGGACGACCTGGTGCTCGACCATTTCGGGCTCGAATCGGAGGCACCGGACCTGCAGCAGTGGGAGGAGCTGGTGCGGCGCGCCGACGCCTCCGAGCGGACGGTGCGGATCGCCCTGGTCGGCAAGTACGTGCAGCTCGCCGACGCCTACAAGTCGGTGGTGGAGGCCCTCGACCACGGCGGCTATCACCATGGCGTCGAGGTCGAGGTCGAGCTCCTGAACTCAGAGGATCTCGATCAGCCGGCGCTCGAGGCGACGGACGGGATCCTGATCCCGGGCGGCTTCGGCGAGCGGGGCATCGAGGGCAAGATCCGGGCCGCGCAGGCGGCGCGCGAGCAGGCGATTCCCTTCCTCGGCATCTGCCTCGGGATGCAGATGGCGGTGGTCGAGTTCGCGCGGCACGTCACCGGCATGGAGGGAGCCAACTCCGCCGAGTTCGACCCCGAGACGCCGTATCCCGTCATCGACCTGCTGCCCGAGCAGAAGGAGGTCACCGACATGGGCGGGACGATGCGGCTGGGGGCCGACCCGATCAAGCTCCACGATGGCACCCGGGCCCGCGAGATCTACGGCGAGGCGGTGATCTACCAGCGCCATCGCCACCGGTACGAGGTCAACAACATGCTGCGGCGGCGGCTGGAGGATGAGGGTCTGGTGCCCAGCGGCACCTCACCAGACGAGCGCCTCGTCGAGGTGATCGAGCTGCCCGAACACCCCTTCTTCGTCGCATCCCAGTTCCACCCCGAGTTCAAGTCACGCCCGACCCGGCCCGAGCCGCTGTTCCGCGAGTTCGTCGGGGCGGCGGCCCGCCGCGCGGAGCTGCGTGACCGGGCCCAAGCGACGCCCGGTGAACCGGCGCCGCCCGAAGAGACGGTCCCCGGCGACCTCGACGACGCCGAGGTCAGCGTGCACCGCGAGCAGAGCTAGCCCGAGCCCTCGCATCACGCGGCGCTGGGCCGAATTTGCCACCACCCATGCGCGGTGAAATTCGGCCCAGCGGGACTACGGCATCGGGTCGCCGCTCATCTTGCCGCCAGAGTCCGAGTTGCCCATCGAGCCATGGTGCATTCCACCGGAGCC
>VAYK01000088.1 GCA_005884985.1 Actinomycetota bacterium
CCGATTAGGCATGGTACCTACCTTGAAGGTACATGCGTGATCAACATCACACATACGCGGCGTCGCATAGGCTCGCGGGGTGATGAGCGGACGCGGACGCCGCCTCTTCGGGCCCTTCTTCGTCTTTGCGGGCCTCATGCACTTCGTGATTCCCCGGGCCTACGAGTCGATCGTCCCCGACTGGTTGCCCTCTCCTCGCAAGATCGTCTACGCGAGCGGCGTCGCGGAGATGGCCGGCGGCGCCGGCGTGATGCACCCGCGAACTCGCCGCCTGGCGGCGGGGTGGAGCGTGGCGACCCTGGTCGCGGTCTTCCCCGCGAACCTCCACATGGCGCTCAACCCGGACCGCTACCGGGTGCCGGGCGGACGGCTGGCGCTCTGGCTTCGGCTGCCGGTACAGGCGCTGTTCATCGCCTGGGCGATCGCAGCAGGCAGGCGGTAGCACCTCTCGCGGAGGATCTCGGCATCTTCGCCGACACCGGCGATGCATTCCCTCGGACGCCGCATCTTGCCCCAGTCGAGGGGGATCGTCCACCAGATGTGGAGTCTCCTGGAGGGAACCACAGACCCACTCGCCGGGACGGTTCCGCCGCGGCGGCTTCTAGTGTCGGTGGCGGCGATGTTGAATCGACAGGTGTCACTAGGCTCTCCCTCCGCGGCGGTCGGCGAGCTCGACCATCGGCACCTCTGGCACCCGTTCACGGCGCAGCGCGACTGGTGCCGCGAACAGCCGCTGGTGATCGAGCGCGGCGAGGGCACAGAGCTCGTGGACTCGGACGGAAGGCGCTACATCGACGGCGTCTCCTCGCTGTGGTGCAACGTACACGGCCATCGTCATCCCCTGATCGACCAGGCGATACGCGAGCAGCTCGACCGGGTGGCTCACTCGACCATGCTCGGCCTCACGCATCGGGGTGCCGTGGAGCTGGCGGCGCGCTTGGTCGAGCTCGCGCCGCCCGGCCTCGGCCGCGTCTTCTACTCGGATTCGGGCTCAAGCGCGACCGAGATCGCGCTCAAGATGGCCTTCCAGTACTGGCAGCAGCTCGGAGGCCAGCACCAGCTGCGCACCTCCTTCGTCTGCCTGCGTAACGCCTACCATGGCGACACCCTGGGGGCGGTTTCCGTCGGAGGCATCGACCTCTTCCACGCCGCCTACTCTCCCCTCCTGTTCTCCGCGCACCGGGTCGAGCCCGGAAATGCCGCCCAGCTCGAGGGCGTGCTCGACATCCATTCGGAGGAGATCGCGGCGGTGATCATCGAGCCGCTGGTCCAGGGCGCGGCGGGGATCAGGGTGCATCCTCCGGGGTATCTGCGCCAGGTGCGCGAGCTGACGGAGCGCCACGGCGTGCTGCTGATCTGCGACGAGGTCGCCACCGGCTTCGGACGCACCGGGACGATGTTCGCCTGCGAGCAGGAACGCGTCGCGCCGGACTTCCTCTGCCTCGGCAAGGGCCTCACGGGCGGCTACATGCCGCTCGCCGCTACGCTCACTACCGAACGGGTCTACGAGGGTTTCCTCGGGGCTGCCGAGGAAGGGCGCACGTTCTTCCACGGGCACACGTTCACCGGCAACCCGCTCGCCTGCGCCGCCGCGCTCGCCAACCTCGACGCTTTCGAGCGTGAGGGAACGCTGGTCCGCCTGCAGCCGAAGATCCGCCTGCTGGGCGAGCTGCTCGCCGAGCTTGCGAGGCTGCCCGAGGTCGCCGAGGTGCGTGGGCGAGGCTTCATGGCCGGCGTCGACCTCGGAGACCACGACCCGGCGCTGCGCCTTGGCCATCGGGTGGCGCTCGAGGCGCGCCAGCGGGGGGCAATCGTGCGCCCTCTCGGCGATGTAGTCGCCCTCATGCCGCCCCTGACGATTCGCAAGCTCGAGCTCCAGCGCCTGGTCGAGATCGTCGCAGCGTCGATCCAGGCGGCCTTCGCCTCCGCCTACGGCGAGCGGCCCGCCGCGGATCTCGCCCAGGCCGCGTAACAGCCTCCAGGCAGCGGTTCCCGGGGGATCCAGCGGGTCCGGGTTGCACCCCGGCGCCGCGAGGCCGATATTGGGTGTGATGAAGGCCGTTCCGGCGCGTAATAGGGGCGTGAACGAAACCGTCGCCGCCGTGGCGATCGAGATCCCGACTGACGCGGATGTCGCCTTCGACGAGCTCTACCGGCGAAATCGCGACGACGTCCACGCCTACGTGGCCGGGCTGCTGCGCGACCGCTCGGCGGCCGAGGACGTCACCGCCCTGACCTTCGAGCGCGCCTACCGGCGCCGCCGGAGCTTCAACCCGAAGCGCGGAACGCGGCGCGCCTGGCTGTTCGGAATCGCCCGCAACGCGGCGCTCGACGAGCTGCGACGGCGGCGGCGCCAGGCGACCCTTCTCGCCGAGCCCGTCGACGAGGCGGCGATCCCGCCCGAGCAGGGCGCCGAGGTGGCGATCCGGCGGGCGGCGCTCCGGGCGGCGCTCGCCTCGCTGGCGCCGCGAGAGCGCGAGCTTGTGGCGCTCAAGTTCTTCGCCGGGCTCACCAACCCCGAGATCGCCCGCGTGATCGGGATCTCGGAGACGAACGCCGGCACCCGACTGCACAGAGTGATCAAGAAGCTGAGGAGGGCCTGCGATGCGGCTGCATGAGCGCGAGATGCCACTGGATCCCGAAGTCGAGCGCGAGCTCGAGGCGATCGACCGCGCCCTCGCCGGCGAGCCGGTCGACGCGGACCTCGCGATCCTCGCTGAGCTCGCTCTCGAGCTTCGCTCCGAGCGTCCCGAACCGACGGCCGAGATCGAGGCCAAGCTCGACGTGCTGGCCGCGGCGGGCTTTCCTCCGCGTGCCTCGGACCGCCTCGGGCGCCTGCGCCGGCGGGTAGCGGACGCGTCCCGGCCGCTGCGCGAGAGGGGGGCGCGGCGCCTGCTTCCTGCGCTGGGCGCGGCGAGCGTGTTCGTGGTGGCGATCGGGATCGGGATCTCGCAGAGCGGGATTCTGCGAGGCGGCCACAACGCACCCGAGACCGTGGCGCCGCAGGCGGAACCAGGCGGGACCGCCGCGCGCGGGACCGCCGGCCCGGCGGACAACCTGACAGCGTCGGGCCACCTGACACAAGCAGCGCGACGCCCGACGCCCACGTTCCGGAACCTCCGGGGCGCGGACACGACCTCCCGCTCCCAGGCCAACTTCGCAAGGTCTGGGAAGCGGGCGGCCGCGCTCGGTCACTTGTCGGTGGGGCCGAACAACCGCAAGGTCGCCCAGAACGTCAACCTCGACCTGTCGACATCGCCGGACGACTTCCGCGACGCCGCCGATGGGGTGCTGGACGTGGTCCGCGCCCATCGCGGCTTCGTGGTCCGCTCGAGCGTCTCCGGTGGCGATCCGGGCGTCGGCGGCGCGAAGCAGAGGCGGGCCGACTTCACGCTCCGGATCCCGGCGGGAGAGCTGTCGGCCGCGATGGGAGACCTCTCAGACCTCGGTCACGTGGTCTCCCGCAGCGACGGCTCGGTCGACATCACGAACCGGTTCGTCTCGACCCGGAAGCGGACGTGACGCTCACGGAGCAGCAGAGCATCCGCGCCCGCCTGCGCATCGTTCAGGCGCAGCTCGCCTCTGCACACGACGACCTGGCCAGGGCGCAGCAGCGCGTCCAGCTGGTTCCGGTCAGCGTCACGATCACCGCCGACAGCAAGGCGGACTCGGGCGGGGCGTGGACGATCGGCGACGCCTTCCACGACGCCGGGCGCGTCCTTACCGTCACCGCGGGCGTGGCGCTCGTTGGTGGGGCGGCACTGCTTCCGTTCGCGCTGCTCGCCGCGCTCGGCGCGGCCGGCCGGCGCCAGTGGGTGCGCCGGCAGCGCAACCGAGCGCTCGACGCCGCACCGGGCTCCAGTCCAAGCTGACTCCGCGACGCCGGGGCAGTCGCGGCCCCCGCGGTGAGGCGGTCAATCCTGGTAGGGCTCGAAGTCGGCCTTGCGGGCGCCGCAGACCGGGCAGAACCAGTCGTCGGGAATCTCGTCGAAGGGGGTGCCGGGCGGGATGCCGCCGTCGGGATCGCCCTCCTCCGGGTCGTAGATGAACCCGCAGGAGGTGCAGATCCACAGCTGAGCGGTCTGGGTTTCGGTGGGCATCCCGCGGCAGCTTACCCAAGCATCGGCGGCATGGTGACGCAAGCGGATGAACGCCGCCGGAGCTCGCCAAAGCCCGCCCGGCACCGTTGTTCAACCGGCGCGGTGTTCGTGCCGCAGGCGGGGATTCGCGCCACAAAAGCTGGGCGAGCTAGGGTGGGCCGAGGATGGTCCCCAAAACGCCGCGCCGCGCCGCCTCGTTGATCCTGCTGCGCCGGGGCGGCAAGCACCGCCAACGTGGCGTCGAGGTCCTGCTGGTGCGGAGAAGCCCCGCCGCGAGCTTCATGCCCGGGGTGTGGGTGTTTCCGGGCGGCGTGGTCGAGGCCGACGATGCAGTCGCTTCAGGTGGCCAAGGAGAGGCCGCCGTCGCGGATGGCGAGGAGCTGGCGCACCGCGCCTGCGCGGTGCGGGAGCTCCTCGAGGAGGCCGGGATCGAGCTGTCCGCCGACGCCGACCTTCGCCCGTGGTCGCGCTGGATCACTCCCGAGGTCGTGCCGGTGCGCTTCGACACCCGCTTCTATGTCGCGCTCGCACCGCCCCACTCGCCACCCCGCCCCGACCGAGCCGAGACGACCGAGGCCGCCTGGATCTCGCCCCGGGAGGCGCTCGATCGCCACGGGGACGGCGAGTTGTCGCTGGTCTTCCCGACCATCAAGCACCTCGAGTCGCTGCTGCCCTACGCCAGCGCCGAGGAGGTCATGGCAGCCGCCGGCGACCGCGCGATCGACCCGGTTCTCCCCCGCGTCGTCGGCGAGGGCGAGGGGCGCCGCGTGGTCCTACCCGGCGAGCCCGGGTACTGACCCGCGCGGGCCCGGCGCTTGCCATAGACGGCGGGCGGACTATGTTTCGCCTGTGACCGCCACCCTGCCGCAAGAGGTCCGGGACGTCTTCGAGCGCTTCGTCACCTGCGAGTACACGACGATCGACGCCCGGCAGCAGCCGATCGTCTGGCCGGTGACGCCGTACTACTCGTCCGGGGCGCCAACGCTCGACACCACCACCGGGTTGGGCTATCCGAAGAAGGCCAACGACGCTCGTCGCAACCCGCATGTGGCGCTTCTGTTCTCAGACCCGACCGGCTCCGGGATCCAGAGCGGGATCCAGGTGCTCGTGCAGGGGATGGCCGAGGTCGACGACCGCGACCTGAAGGCCAACCGAGAGCGCTACCAGCGCGAGTCCGCAGTCAAGCTGCCGCGCGGCAGGGCTGTAATGCCGCCGCGCGTCCTGCGCGGCATGTTCGGGTGGTACGTCAATCGCGTCTACATCAAGGTGCGCCCGGAGCGGGTCTTCGTGTGGCCCGACGGCGACCTGGCGAAGCAGCCCGAATGCCACGGAACCCATATCGAAGAGGTTCGCTCGGGGCGCAGCGAGGAGCCGCTCGAGGCCCGCGAGCCCCCCACGGGCGGCGCCCTCGCCTGGGACGCGGGGATCGAGCAGCTCGGTCGCCGCTACCCGACCGCGGTGCTCGCCTGGGTGGCCCCAGACGGCTTCCCGCTCGCCGCGCGCCTTCCGGTGAGCCTGGACGCCGACGCGCGCAGGATCTCCCTCGGAGCCGAGCCCGCGGGCCTACCGTTGGCGGAGGGACGCGCCTGCGTCACCGCCCACGGCCACGATCCCGACTTCAGCTGGCGGGAGAACCTCCAGGTCCGGGGCGACCTGGTTCGGGCCGGCACAGGCTGGGCGCTCGTGCCCCACAAGCTCGTGGGGGGTCTCGAGCTCCCGAACGAGGGGATCCTGGGCCGCTACCGGGGCACCCTGGGCAAGGCGATCCGCTTTCAACGAACCGCGCGGCGGGAGTTGCGGAAGCGCAAGGCCTAGGAGCGACTGTCGATAGGAAAATGCCTTAGCCATCCGGGAACGGCTTCAGCCCGGCGTGCCACGGACCCGCCGGGTAGGTGTGGACCCCCGACTCGTCGACCTCGTTCCGCACCCGTTTGAACAGCCCGCCGCCGTTGTCGAGTGCCGCCTCAAGCTGGTCGCGGGTGCGGTCGCCGAGCCTCCACATGAACCACAGTTGCTGCTCGGAGACGCCGAAGTCGATCTCGTTGTCGATCCTCGTTACCCACTCCAGGAAGGCGGGGCTGAAGATCTCGCGAAGCGCGACCGGGTCGTACTCGCTCGGCACGGTCGCCAGGAAGCGCTTGTTGAAGTCCAGGCTCTCGAACTCGACCTTCCTGCGCGACGCGTGCTGCATCACCAGCTCGTCGGGCCTGCCCTCGATCGACTCGACGTTGAACGGAGGCATCACCTTGGCCAGGTCGGGCACGTGAGACTTTGCGAGCACGGCGCCGGGAAGCACGGACTTGGAGAACAGGCCTCCCTCCTCGTGCTCGTCCGCGTCGCAGGAGGCGCCCCAGAAGCCGTCGGCGAGCTGGCCGGTGAGCCGGTTGGTTCCGCCGGGACACAGCGCCACCGGCCCACCCACGGGGTTGATCCCACCGACCGGCTCGTAGACGAGGTCTCGGTCCTTGGCGAGCGCCTGCACGGTCTGCGCCCAGGCCCGGGCTTCGTCGCTCGCGCTCACAGTGCCTGCTGGAACAGCTCGACGAAATCTTCCTCCGAGGGCTGGCGCGGGTTGACGAGCGTCGAGCCCTCGCCCATCGCGTCCTCGGCGAGCCGGGAAATGCCCTCCTCCGGAACGCCGACCTCCGACAGGCGCCCCGGTAGACCGAGGCGCCCCCGCAGCTCACGGACGTGGTCGGCGAGCGTTCGTCCGATCCGCTGGCCCCCACCCCTGGCGTCGACCCCGAGAACCTCGGCGGCGTCGCGGAACTGGTCGGCCACCTCTTCGCTGACCACGGCGTTGAACTCGATCACCGGCGGCAGGTTGATCGCGTTCGCGACCCCGTGCGGAACGCCGTAGCGGGCCCCGCAGGGGTGCGACATCGAGTGAGTGATGCCGGTGGCGCCGAACCCCGTCGGTGCGATCGCCAGGTTCGCGGCGACCAGCATGTTCCCGCGCGCGTCCTCATCCGAGGTGTCGCCGACGGCGCGCTCCAGGTTGTCGCTTATCAACCGCAGCGCGTGAAGCGCGTGGGCGTCTCCGTGCGGGCTCCACTCGGTCGAGGTCACCCCCTCGATCGCGTGGGTGAGCGCGTCCATTCCGGTCGCCGCGGCGATTGGCGCCGGCAGGGTGGCGGTCGATTCGGGATCGAGGATCGCCAGGTCCGGGGCCAGCGGGAAGTCGAGGAGCAGCACCTTGACGCCCCGCTCAGAGTCCTTGATGACCGCCACGGGGCTCGCCTCCGAGCCCGTGCCGGCGGTGGTGGGGATCGCTCCCAGCGGCGCCAGCGGCAGCGGCCTACCCATCCCGTCGCGCTCGCGCGGCAGCTGGAACACCCCCTCCCAGTCGGGAATCGCGCCGCCGTGGCTGAAGACCACGTTGGCGCCCTTGGTGGTGTCGATCACCGATCCGCCGCCTACGGCCAGGAAGCTGTCGGCGCCCGCCTCCATGGCCTGCTCGGCACACCGCGTGACCACCGCGGTGTCGGAGTCCTGCGGAACATCGTCGAAGATGCCCGCGACCTCGAGCCCACCATCCGCAACGCCGCCCTCGACCTTCTCCACGAGTCCGGTAGCCCGGATCACCTGGTCGGTGACCACCAGCACCCGCTCGGCCCCCTGCTTGGCGAACTCGAAGCCCGCGCTCGCGAGCAGCTCACGTCCGCAGACAACCCGCGTCGGCGAGGCGAACTGGTAGAAGTCCTTGAAGGTCAAGCCTCGATCAGGTCCGTGCGACCCTGGGACTCGAGCTGGGCCTTGTAACGCGGGAAGACGGGCTTCGTCAGCGGTACCAGCCTGAGGATCTTCGCCACCGGGCCCTTGGCCTTGATCTGGCCCCGCGCCAGCGCCACGGTCACGTTCACCTGGCCGAGCCAGAACCGGTGTGCGGTGTCGGCCTCCATCGACATCACGACCTCGGGCTCCATCTCGGACTCGCCGAAGTCGACGTCGCCCGGCTGGCCCTCCTGGAGGCGCACCGTGATCGTCGACTCGGGCTCGCGGTACTCGTAGCGAACGATCGTGTCCGCCTTGCGGAACTTCGGGGCCAGCTCCTCGTCCTCGGCGAGGTCCACGAACAGCTTGCCGAGCGTGTCGTAGACCTCCTGCGCGTCGTTGAAGTAGGCCAACTCCTCTCCTCTCGTCGTGCTTGCGGCGCCGCGGTGGGCGGCTGGACGAAATCCTATGCCGTGGAGCGCCTCAACCGGGTGAGGCTGGGCCCCGCTCTAGGGATCCGCGAGCAGGTTGGGTGCCACGGCGCCCAGCGTGGTGCGCCCGTTCCACGATGGCCGGAACGCTGCCGGAATCTGCCCTGATTCCGTTACGCGCCCGTATCCTGCCGCCATGAGCGCGCCGGGCGGCACCTACGACTACGACTGGCTCGTGATCGGCTCGGGCTTCGGCGGAAGCGTCTCGGCGCTGCGGCTCGCCGAGAAGGGGTACCGGGTGGGAGTCGTCGAGTGCGGCAGGCGGTTTCGCGACGATGACTTCGCGAAGACGGCCTGGAACCTGCGGCGCTACTTCTGGTCGCCGCGCCTCGGTCTGCGGGGCATCTTCCGCCTGACGCTGTTCAAGGACGTGTTCATCGTCTCCGGGAACGGCGTCGGGGGTGGCAGCCTCGGCTACGCGAACACCCTGTACCGCGCTCGTCCCGCGTTCTTCAGCGACCCCCAGTGGAACGGTCTGGCCGACTGGGAGGGGGAGCTTCGGCCACACTACGACACGGCCGAGCGCATGCTCGGGGTGACCCAGTACGAGGGCATGACCGCGGCCGATGAGCTGCTGCGCGAGTACGCGGGCCAGATCGGCGTCGCCGACACCTTCGAACACACGCGAGTCGGCGTCTTCTTCGGCGAGCCTGGCAAGCAGGTGCCCGATCCCTATTTTGGGGGCGAGGGCCCGCCGCGATCCGGCTGCATCCGCTGCGGGAGCTGCATGGTCGGCTGCCGCTACGGGGCCAAGAACACGCTGGTCAAGAACTATCTGTGGTTTGCCGAGCGGCTCGGCGCCGAGGTGTTGCCCGAGCGAGAGGCAATCGAGATCCGGCCCCTGGACGCGGCCGACGGCTCCGACGGCTACGCGGTCTCCACCGTGCATCCCGGGGCATGGCTGCGACGCCGGGGCCGCACCCTCACGGCCCGCGGCGTGGTGGTCGCCGCCGGCGCGCTGGGCACGAACCAGCTGCTCGCCAACTGCAGGCACAGCGGGGCTCTGCCCCGCCTCTCGGCGCGAATCGGCCACCTGGTGCGGACCAATTCGGAGTCGATCCAGGCGGTGACGGCAACCGACGACGTCCGCGACTTCGCCCGCTCGGTTGCGATCACCTCCAGCATCTATCCGGATCCCGACACGCACATCGAGGTGGTCACGTACGGGCGCGCCGGCGACGCGATGAGCCGTCTGTTCACGACCATGACCGGGCCGGGAACCCGGGTTACGCGGCCGCTGAAGTGGATCGCGGCCATGATTCGCCACCCCCTGCGGACCGCCCGACTGCTGTGGCCGGTCAAGTGGTCGCAGCGGACCGTGATCCTGCTGGTCATGCAGTCGCTCGACACCGCGATGCGGCTGCGGCCAAAGCGCCGGCTCCTGAACCGTGGCGTGCGCCTGCAGACGGAGCAGGATCCGACGCGGCCCAACCCCACCTATCTCCCAGCGGCCGAGCGGGCTGCTCGTTGGTTCGCCGAGCGCACCGGCGGCGTTCCGCAGAGCGGACTGACGGAGTCGTCCCTCAACATCCCCACGACCGCCCACATCCTCGGGGGCGCCGTGATCGGCGCCGATCCCACCACAGGCGTCGTGGACGCCCGCAACCGGAGCTTCGGCTACGTCGATCTGCTCGTCTGCGACGGGGCCGCAGTGCCGGCCAATCCGGGCGTCAACCCGAGCCTGACGATCACCGCTCTCGCCGAGCGGGCGATGAGCTTCGTCCCCGAGCGCGACGGCGCTTCGCAGCCGCGCCAAGAGCCCGCGAAGCCGGTCGCGCGTGCGAGCGTCAACCCCGGCCCGGCAACGCGCGGCGTCCGTCGGTGACCACCTGGCCGTTGGCGGGTGCCGGCTCCACGCCGCCTTACGACGCGGCGCCGAACCGCGTCGCCACCTCCGGCCAGTTGACCACGTTCCACCAGGCGTCGATGTAGTCGGGCCGGCGGTTCTGGTACTTGAGGTAGTAGGCGTGCTCCCAAACGTCGACGCCGAGCAGCGGCGTCTGGCCGTCGGAGATCGGCGAGTCCTGGTTGGCGGTGCTCACAACCGCCAGCCCCGAGCCATCGTGGACCAGCCACGCCCAGCCGGAGCCGAAACGGTTGACCCCGGCGTTCTTGAACTCGTCCTTGAAGGCGTCGAAGCCGCCGAACGCAGCGTCGATCGCGGCCCCCAGGTCGCCCTCGGGCTCGCCGCCGCCGTCGGGGCTCATGATCTGCCAAAAGAAGGTGTGGTTGGAGTGCCCACCGGCGTTGTTGCGGACCGGCGTGCGGATGTCGTCCGGCAGCGAGGTGAGGTTGCGGAGCACCTCGTCCACGTCCTGGTCGGCCCATTCGGTGCCCTCGAGCGCCGCGTTCGCCTTGTCGACGTAGGCCTGGTGGTGCTTGTCGTGGTGGATGCGCATCGTCTGCTCGTCGATGTGAGGGTCGAGCGCGCCATAGTCGTAGGGAAGGTCGGGGACTGAGTAGGCCATCGGGTTCTCCTTCTGCCTTCGGTCTGTCGTCTTGGTGTGGTCGTTCGGCCGAGGGAGCCTATCCAAGCGCCTCTCGAAATCCCTGGCGCCAGCTCGCGTACAGGGGCTGCCAGCCGAGCTCGCGCTTCGCCTTGGCGTTCGAGGCGCCGCGGAGCTCGGTGGCGAAGGCCGCCGCGAAGGGCCCCGCCACGAGCCGAGCCAGGAGCGTCGGCACCCGGCGCGGCCGTCGCGCGCCCAGCGCCTCGGCGTACACCGGCAGCCACTCGCGCAACGGCGCCGGCTCGTCGTCGACGACGTTGTAGATGCCGGTCGCGCCGCCCTCGAGCGAGGCGACGGTGGCCGCGGCGGCGTCGTCGGTGTGGATGAAGGAGAACATCCCGTCGCCTCGACCCACGATTGGGAAGCGCCGGCGGCGCACCTGCTCGGCGATGTTCCCGTCGGGAGCGTAGTAGGTGCCCGGTCCGTAGAACTGGCCGTAGCGCAGCACGATCCCCTCGAGCCCCGGCGTCTGCGTCGCCTCCCGCTCGTGCTCGAGCGTGGGACCGGCGCCGCTGCGAAAGGGCTCGGGCGCATCGGTCCAGGGCCGGCCCTCCTCGCCCTTGATCATCCCGCCCTCCGGCGCGTAGATGAAGGCGATGCTCTGGGTGACGAAGCGCCTGACTCCGGCGGCGCGCGCCGCCTGGATCAGGTTGTGGCCACCCTCGGCCCGCGCCCGGTTGGTTGGTTCGTAGTCGATCTTCCGGGGGTTGTACTCGCGGGGTAGGCGGGTGAGCTGACTGACCACGACCTCCGGCCCGGCGTCCCGCACCGCGGTCCCCACCGCCTCGGCGTCGAGTGCGTCGCAGACGACGGCCGTCGCGCCGGCCGCGTCGAGCCCGGCGGTGTTCTCGGCCTTGCTGGTCATCCCCGTCACCTCATGCCCCGCGGCGACCAGCTGGCGCACCAGTGGCCGCCCGATGACTCCGCTTGCTCCGGCCACGAGCACCTTCATCTCGCTTCCTCCTCTCCGCTTGTTGGCGCCGCTCCCGCCGCCTCGAGCCTCGACGCCGCCCAGGCGAGGTAGGCGAACAGCAGCATGCCGATCCCGATGTAGACCGTGTCGAAGATCCCGCGGGCGTCGCTCGGCGCCTGGCCGACGTCGAAGGCGTGGTTCAGGGCGTGGAGGCCATACCACAGCGCCCCGAGGGCCAGCACCGGCACCCGCCACGACGGACGCCAGGCGGCCACGAGCACGGCGATCCCGAATGCGAGCACGAAGGCGCCCACGTCGCCCACGTAGTGGGAGTTCTCGACCCCGTAGCGCCCGATCTGGTCGAAGAAGGTGTCGGGGGCGATCAGGGCCAGGGCGCCGGAGGCAGCGTTGAGCGCTCCAAGCACCACGAGGGCGGCCCGCAGCGCTCGCTCGCTGATCACCGCTCGGCCTCCACGCCCCGGAGGCTAGCGAGTCGCCCTCGGCTGGGATCGAGTGCGAGGGCTCAGATCGAGTGCCCGAACACCGCCCAAGTGACGCGGTCGTCGATCGAGTCACGAGCGTCTGGTGGCCGACGAAACGTAGCGGGGGTGCTGTAGGGATCACTCAACGATGACCAATCGGGGCGACTGGATTTGAACCAGCGACCTCACCGACCCGAACGGTGCGCGCTACCAGGCTGCGCCACGCCCCGAGAGGTAGCCATTCTAAGGGCCGGACGGCGCCGCTAGGAACCGCCGACCGATGCCACAGCGGCGTCCACGTCCTCCTTCGACGGCGAGTTGTCGAGCTGCTTGGTGCCGCCCGGTCCGCTGACCACGACGGCAGGCCCAAACGCCGGCAGGCGCAGGTCGGCGGCCAACTTGACGTCGGCCTCGACGCGGTTGGCAACCTCGGGCGAGTCGCGGGCCTGGTTCCACGCGCCGAGGTCGAAGTCGGCGATCGCGTTGCCGATGTCGTCGAGGAACTGATCGGAGACCGTGTGCGCCGGGGCCTCGTCCTGGTTGTGGAAGAAGAGATTCACGTACTGCCACTCCCGGTCCTGCTCGCCGGCGGCGGTCGCCGCGTAGGCGGCCTTCGTGGTCTCGGTTTCGCCGAGGGAGAAGTTGCGGAACTCCAGGCGCGCAGTACCGGTGCGCGCATACTCCTCGATCAGCGGATCGACCGTCTGGAGCTGGTAGTCGTCGCAGCCCGCGCACTGCAGGTCGGTGAACACCGTGATCGTCACCTGCGCGTCGCTGGGCCCCAGGTAGGGACCATCCTGTTGGATCCCGGCGATCAGCTGCTGGGTCTGCTCGCCGCCGCTGATCGTGATCCTCTTGGGGCCCCCCTCGCCGATCGAGAGCGAGACGACCGCCGCGAACAGGCCAACGGCGCCGGCGCCCAGCAGCAGGCGCGGCAGCCACGGGCTCCTAGTCATCCGGGCGCCGAGCCGAAGGCGACGCGACAGGCTGGTGACGGGTCATGTCTAGCCGGCGACCGCCTTGTAGTAGCGAACCGCGAGGCCGGTCAAGAGTGTCTCGAAACTCTCCTCGATCGGTCCCCCGCTATCTCGCGAATAGCCCTCCAGCCCGCGTCGCTCGATCTCCTCGCTGCGGGCGACCACCTCGTCCACGAGGTCGGGATGCTCGTCGCAGAAGAAGGCGCCAATCGAGTACAGCTCGGTGTCCATCAGCGACTCGAGGAAGGAGCCGCCGTCGCTCGCCAGCGGCGGGCTCCGGGGCGAAGCGGGCAGCGCCTCATCGGCCATGGTGCCGATATCGTAGATGCGCTTCGGCGCCGGCCACGAGCCCGCCGACGTCCGGAAGCCCGTCCGACCGGTACGCTGGACGGGCCCGCGCGCCTGATGTAGCGCAATTTGCGCTGAAAAGCATTGACACATCCGCCCGAGGCGATAAAAATCGGTATCGCAAGCGACAGGAGGAGACGACGCGTGGCCATTCACTTGACGCCCACCGAGCTCGCCGAGGAAGTCAACATGAAGCGGCGCGAGGTGATCGCGAAGTGCATGGAGATGGGCGTCCCAATCTTCAACGGCCGGATCGACAAGACACTTTTCCTCTCCTCGCTCCGCCGTGTGACGCAGCAACCGAAGCAGCCCCAGGCTGCTGCCTAGAGCCGGTTCGCTGATATAGCCTTCGTGCCGAGCGGCATTTGCCGCTGGGTCGACGTTTGAGCGTCCGAACGAAGGAGGAGAGCGATGGAGACAGCGATCGTCGAATCCGGTCCGGCGATGGGCGCCGGCTCGGCGACGATCGCGGACCTCCTTCCGGCCGCGGTGCAGAAATACGGCTCCGGGCCGGCGGTGATGTATCGGGACGACTCCGGCCAGTGGACGACCCGGAGCTTCGCCGAGGTCGGCGATCAGGTACGACGCCTCTCGCTCGGGCTGATCGACCTCGGGGTTCAGAAGGGCGACAAGGTCTCGATCCTGTCGAACACCCGCCCGGAGTGGACCTACTACGACTTCGCCGCCCTGACCGCCGGCGCGATCGTGGTGCCGATCTACCAGACAAACTCACCCGAGGAATGCCAATACGTTCTCGAGAACTCGGACGCCAAGGTGGTGATCGTCGAGGACTCCGAGCAGCTCGACAAGATCCGCCAGGTCCGCGACCGCTGCCCGAAGCTCGAGCACGTGATCCGCATGACCGGGTCCAGCGACGACGCGATCTCGGCCGATGCCCTCGCGGAGCGCGGCGCCTCCCGCGAGGCGTCGGAGTGGGAGGAGCGGTGGCGCTCGATCGCCCCCGACGACATCTGCACCTTCATCTACACCTCGGGCACCACCGGTCCGCCCAAGGGCTGCGTGCTCTCGCACGGCAACTACCGCGCGATGCTCAACATGTCGCTGGAGCAGAGCGTGCTCGAGTCGGGGCGGATCACCTACCTCTACCTGCCGCTCGCCCACTCATTTGCGCTCCTGATCCAGCTGCTCAGCTTCGACGTCGGCGGCGTGCTCGCCTACTGGGAGCGCGACCCGCTGAAGATCCTCCCCAACCTGGCCGAGGTCAAGCCCCACTACTTCCCCTCCGTGCCGCGGATCTTCGAGAAGATCTACACCGCCGCGAACTCGAAGGCCGACAAGGCGGGCGGGGTGCAGCGGGCGATCTTCAACTGGGCGGTGGGCGTCGGCCGCCGAGTTCGCGAGCTCGAGCGCCGTGGCAAGAGCCCGTGGCCCCCGCTTCGCATCTCATACGCGATCGCCGACCGCCTGGTGCTGTCGAACATCCGCAACCTGTTCGGCGGGCGGATCATCGAGGCGGTCTCCGGCGCGGCCCCGATCAACCCTGAGATCCTCCGTTTCTTCGACGCCGCCGGCGTGCTCGTGCTGGAGGGCTGGGGGATGACGGAAACCTCCACCGCGGCGACGATCGCGAGGCCCGACGAGTTCAGGTTCGGAACGATCGGCAAGCCGTTCCCTGGTTGCGAGGTGAAGATCGCCGAGGACGGCGAGATCCTGGTGCGCGGCCCGAACGTGTTCCAGGGCTACTACAAGAACGCCGACGCGACGCGCGAGACGCTCGTCGACGGCTGGCTGCGCACAGGCGATATCGGCACGGTCGACGCCGATGGCTTCGTCAAGATCACCGGCCGCAAGAAGGACATCATCATCACCGCCGGGGGCAAGAACATCACCCCCGCGAACATCGAGGCGGAGGTGAAGCAGCATCCACTGGTTTCGCAGTGCGTGGTGATCGGCGACCGGCGGCCGTATCTCGTCGCCGTGGTCACCCTCGACCCCGAGGAAGCGGTGAACTTCGCCAGCCAGCACGGGCTTCGGGAGGATCCCGAGGCGATGGCCTCGAACGAGCAGGTCCGCGAGGCGATCGAGGATCAGATCGAGAAGGTGAACCAGAAGTTCGCCCGGGTCGAGCAGGTGAAGAAGTTCGAGATCCTCCCCCGCGATCTCTCCCAGGAGGGTGGCGAGCTGACGCCGACGATGAAAGTGAAACGCAACGTGGTCGCCGACAAGTACGCCGGGAAGATCGAGTCGCTGTACTCGAGCTGAGCTGCCCAGCTCCGGCCGACGCTCGAGAACTCGCTCTCGATTTGCTTCGGGGCGCTGTTCGGGGCCGCGCTGGTGGGGCAGGCCATCGCCGGGCACATCTCCTACAACCAGGATCAGCTCGCCCACGGCGAGCCGGGACCCTCTCCCTGGGCAGGTACCTGGCCTGGTCGGCGTTCGGCCAGGCGGTGATGGAGAACTGGCAGTCGGAGTGCTAGCCGCAGGCTAGTCCGACTCCGCGGTCTCAGAGCTTGGCTCGGCGGAATCGGAGCTCGACTCCGCGCCTTCAGAGCCCGGCTGCTGCCTGAGCAGCGCCGCGGTCGTCTGTTCCAGGACGCGCCGCCACGCCGATTGCTTCTCGCGCTCGCGCTCGACCTGGTCGAGCACGTGGCGGACGCGGCGGGCCGAGATCTGAATGCCGTGGCGCTCGGCGATCGACTTGTAGCGATCGTAGTCGCGAGCCAGCCTCAGGGTCACGGACTCGAAGCCGTGCTTGGCAATCTCGAGCCGGGCGCTGTAGTCGAGGATCGAGGTGCCGAACATCAGCTCGTCGTCGAGCTCGGGCTCGATCAGGATGATGTCGACGCCGGGATAGCGCTGCTCCCATTGCTGGACCGCGACGTGCAGGCGCTCGTGGGAGAGCAGCCGGAAGGCCTGGTTGCCGATCGCCGTGAATCCCATGTCGGAGACGCGGCGGGCCCGGGTGCCGGTGATCGTCGGGATCCGCTTGCGGAAGTCGTTCGCGTAGGGCACCAGCGGATTGATCACGACGATGAACTTGGCGCCGTGCTCGACCGCGACATCGACGTTCGTCGTCGAGCGGATGCCGCCGTCGATGAACTCGTGGCCGTTGATCTCCACCGGCTCGTAGATCATCGGGAGGGCGCCGGAGGCCGCGACCGCAGTTGAGATCGGCACCTCGGCCCAATCGCCCTCCCCGAGCACCACCCGCTCGGTCGTGTCGAGGTCGGTCGCGGTCAGGTACAGCTCGGAGTCGAGCAGCCGGAAGTCGTTGCTTCGATCGGGATCCGAGAGCACCTCGGCGACGTAGCGCTCGATCCCGCGCCCCGAGTAGAGGCCGGTCGGCAGGCCGCTCGCCAGGCCGGTGACCACGTCCACGGCCGAGAGCTCGCTCAGGTGGCTGACCAGCTCCCGGGCCACCCCCGCCACCCGCAGTGGGAAGGTGAGCGACTTGCGCACGAAGCCACCGTAGTTGGGTTGCAGCAGGGTGCCCAGCGAGATGTCGCGAAGCGGCGACGGCAGCTCGTGGTTGAGCACCCTCATCATCTCCTCGGGGGTGACCCCGTTGGCCACCATGCTGGCCATGAACGCCCCCGCGCTGGTGCCGACGTAGACGTCGAACTCGTTCACCGTGCGGTTGACGGCGAGCAAATCGAGGGCGCGCAGGGCGCCGACCTCGTAGACACCGCCGGTGAAGCCCCCGCCCCCGAGGACGAGCGCCGACTTCGATCGCCGCCTGCGACTTCTCTTGCCTCGGGCCCCCCGCGATTCCGTTCGAGGGGTCTCGAGCTCGACGACCTTCCCCATAGAAATGTCCATTATGCCGGCCAGCCAGACAGACCGCCGAGCTCCCCCCGCACGGCGACGGCCATCCGGACGCAGCGGTTACCCTGCCCGCAGTGCGGGCAAGGCTGGTCGCGATCGTTGTTGCGGGACTCGGTTGCGCACTCCTGCTCGCGCCCGGCTATGCGCCGGGCTCGATCTCGCGCTCCCGGCTTCGCCACGGGCTCAGCAACCAGATGCACCGCGTGGGTGGCGCGAGCGGGGCCTGGGTGACGGACATGGACGCCGCGGGTAACGGGACGCTGTTCAGTTGGGCGTCGCACACGCGCCGGATCCTCGCCTCGAATACGAAGCTGTTCACGATGGCGGCCGTGCTCGACCGCTTCGGCGCCACGGGAACCCTGAAGACGAGGCTATACGCTCGCCCTCGGAACGCGATCGACGGCCATACGCTGCGAGGGAGCCTGGTCGTGGTGGGCGCCGGCGATCCGGCGCTCGCCCGCGCGGGCTTCGCGCGCCACAACGGCCTTCCGCTCACTCGGCTGGGCGCCCTGACGAGCGACGTCCGCAGGGCCGGGATCAAGCGAGTGACCGGAAGCAT
>VAYK01000089.1 GCA_005884985.1 Actinomycetota bacterium
CGGGCTGATCGGCGGCTCGATCGGACTGGCGGCGAGGCGGCGGCTCGGCGCTGAGGTCAGCGGCTTCGATCCCGACCCGGCCATCCGTGAGCGCGCAGTCGAGTTGGACGCGGTCGACCGCGTCGACGACTCGATCGCCGCCGCCGTCGACGGTTCCGAGGTGATCTTTTGCGCAGCCCCCGTCGGGATGCTTGCAGGGCTGGTCTCGGAAGCGCTCGCGTCGAGCGGCGAGGAGGCCGTGGTGACCGACGTCGGTTCCACCAAGGGGACGTTGGTGGAGGCACAGCTCGGCCGGCTCGAGGAGCGATTCATCGGCGGCCACCCGCTGGCCGGCGCCGAGACGGCGGGGGTCGAGAACGCGCGCGCCGACCTGTTCGAGGGGGCGCGCTGGTACCTGACCCCGACCGAGCGCTCGAGCGGCCTCCTTTATGACCGTCTCCAGCGCACGATCGCCGAGCTCGGCGCGCGCCCCCAGGCGATCGACGCCGATACCCATGACCGGCTGATGGCGACCGTCAGCCACCTGCCGCACGTGATCGCCAACGTGCTCGTGCAGCAGGCGGCCGCGGCGGCGGCCGAGGAGTCCGAGCGCCTGCCCGAGGTCGGCCCGAGCTTCCGCGACACGACCCGGGTCGCAGGGGCGAATCCGCCGGTCTGGGGCGACATCTTTGCGACCAACCGCGAGGCGGTGGCGCGGGAGGTCGAGGCGGTCTCGGAGCGGCTGCGCGACGCGGCCGAGCTGATCCGCTCGGGGGACGCGGAGCGGGTCGGCGACTGGCACGGTGCCGCCCGCGAGGACCGCCGCCGCTTGCTCGAGGCCGATCGGGTCGGGGGCGAGCTCTACGAGCTCCGCCTGGGGGTGGAGAACCGGCCCGGCACCGTCGCCGAGATCGCCCTGGCGCTGGGCCGCGCGGGCGTCAACATCGAGGACATGGCCCTTCATCCGGCGCCCGACATGCGCACCGGCGCGGTCTCGCTCTGGGTCGCCGGCGAGGCGGAGGCCGAGCGGGCGGGCGAGGTGGTCCGGGGACTGGGCCACAACGTGTCCGTGTCGCGGTGACGCGGTTCGCCCCCTCGGGGCCGCTGCGCGGCACCTTGCGCCCCTCGCCCGACAAGTCGATCAGCCACCGCGCGGCGCTGATCGGGGCGATCGGGGAGGGAGAGACTCGGATCGAGGGCTACCTGGACGCCGCGGACACTCGGGCGACCCTCGACGCGATTCAGGTGATTGGCGCAGAGGTCGAGGAGCTGGGCCCGTCGAGCGCGGCCGGCGGCAACGATCTGCGGGTGCGCGGCATTGGACTGCGTGGCCCGGGCGAGCGACTCGCTCCACGTCCCGAGCCGCTCGCGCTCGACGTGGGGAACGCCGGGACCCTGCTCAGAATCCTGCCCGGCTGGCTTGCCGGGCAGGGCGCGGGCGCGTGGACCCTCGATGGCGACGAGTCGATCCGCCGCCGCCCGGTGGACCGCGTCGCTCGGCCGTTGCAGCTGATGGGTGCCGAGGTCGACTGCCGTGACGGACGCTTGCCGCCGCTGCGCGTCCAGGGCTCGACGCTGAGCGGGATCGAGTATCGCCTGCCGGTCGCCAGCGCACAGGTGAAGTCGTGTCTGCTTCTCGCGGGTCTGCTCGCCGACGGTGAGACCCGCGTAGTCGAGCCCGCGACGACTCGCGATCACACGGAGCGCATGCTGGTCGCGGCTGGCGCCGACGTCGCGGTCACCGAGCTGCGGAGCACGCCGGCGGTGCACAGCGGCCCGGTACGGCGGATCGCTGTGCACCGGGTCGAGGGCATCGCCCCGGGGCGGATCTCGGTGCCCGGCGACTTCTCATCGGCGGCCTTCCTCGCCGTCGCCGCGGCGGTCGTCCCAGGGAGCCGCATCCGGCTCGACGATGTCGGCCTCAACCCGACCCGCGTCGGCCTCTTGGGGATCCTCAACCGGATGGGCGCGGCGGTGGAGGTCGAGGAGGACCTCTCGCGAGGTGGCTCGGAGCCCCGGGGAGCGATCATCGCTCGCCACGGCCCGCTCGCCGCGACGCGCGTTCACGGCGATGAGGTGCCGCTGGCGATCGACGAGCTGCCGCTGGTTGCATTGGCGGGCTGCTTCGCCGAGGGCAGCACCGTCGTCTCCGGGGCCGAGGAGCTGCGTCACAAGGAGTCGGACCGGATCGCGGGGGACCACCGGCTGGCGATGCTCGGCGCGATCGCCGGCCTCGCCTCGAGCGACGGCGTGGAGGTGACAGGCGCGGCCGCGGCCGCCGTCAGCTACCCGCGCTTCGAGGCGCACCTGGCCTCCCTTGTTGCGTCCTAGCGCTGGCTCGGATGGCCCTGGCCTGGCCAGGGGGACAGCAGGAGGAGGAGCCGTGCGTCCTCGGTCGCCCGGACCTCGCGCCGCTCGTTGGGATCGAACACAGCCAGCATTCCCGGCCCGCCTCCGGCGGCGTCGCCGCCCGGCCCGTCGATCTCGATCGCGCCCGACACCACCAAGAGCCAGGCTCGCTCATGGACCTGGTGCTCGTGCAGACGCTCCCCGGCCGGGAGCTGGATGACGATCGCGCGGCCCTCCGACTCGGAGTCGAGGACCGCCGGACTGTGAGCCTGTACGTCCAGCATCGAGATGTCCCAGCTCCGCATCGCTACGTCTTCCCCTCGTTCGATCCGTCTTCGGGTTCCGGGCTCCGAGCGGCGTTCGCCGGCCGGAACACGCCGTCCCAACTCTATCCTCACCCGCATGGTCATAGCCATCGACGGCCCGGCGGGCGCGGGCAAGTCGACGGTCGCTCGGGCCGTCGCGCGCGCCCTCGGGATCACCTACCTGGATTCCGGGGCGATGTATCGCTGCGTCGCCCTGGCGGCGCTGCGCGCCGGAGCAAGCCTCGACGACGGGGTTGTGCTGGGTCGGCTGGCGCGCGGCCTCGAGATCGCACTGGCGAATGGCCGCGTCTCGCTCGACGGTGAGGACGTGAGCGAGGCCATCCGCGCCCCCGAGGTCTCGGCCGCGGCATCGCGTGTGTCGGTGCACCCCGAGGTCCGGGAGGCGATGGTCGAGCGCCAGCGGGCGCTGATCGCCGCAGGCGATTACGTGGCCGAGGGCCGCGACATCGGCACCGTGGTCAGCCCGGACGCGCCGCTCAAGATCTTCCTCACCGCCAGCGACGCCGAGCGGGCCCGGCGGCGCGCCGCCGAGACTGGCGAGCCGGTCGCCGTTGTGCGAGCCGCGCAGGCGACCCGGGACCTCCGCGACCGTGGCCGCGAGCATGGCGCGCTCCGCGCCGCGGACGACGCCGTGGCGATCGACACCACCGGGCAGAGCGTGGACGACGTGGTGCGCCGGATTGCCGCTCTGGCCGCGGCGCAGGGCACGGGGCAATGATCGGCCGGCTTTCCCAGATCGCCGTGGTCGGCTTTCCCAACGTGGGCAAGTCGACGCTCGCCAACCGGCTGGCGGGGGGCCGGGAGGCGGTTGTCCACCGCGACTCCGGCGTGACCCGAGATCGCAAGGGGCTCGACTGCGAGTGGAACGGTCGTCGCTTCCGCCTGATCGACACCGGCGGCGTCGACCTGGCGGCCGAGGACTCGCTGTCTGTGGCCGTCCAGCGTCAGGCGCGAGAGGCGATCGCCGACGCCGACGCGGTGGCGCTGGTCGTGGACGCGCGCGCCGGCCTCCGCCAGGGCGACGCCGAGGTTGCCGAGATCCTGCGCCGCGGCGACGTTCCCGTGGTCGTGGTCGTCAACAAGATCGACGAGCCGGGGGAGGCCTACCTGGCGGCCGAGTTCCACCGGCTCGGCCTCGGCGACCCGCATCCCGTTTCGGCCACCCACGGTCATGGGACGGGCGACCTCCTGGACCGGCTCGTGGAACTGGCCGAAGCTGCGTCGGCCCCGGCTGGCGACGAAGTCGCGTCGCTATATGTCGCCGTAATCGGGCGGCCGAACGTCGGCAAGTCCTCGCTCGTCAACGCCTTCCTCGGCACCGAGCGGGTAATCGTCTCCGAGCTCGCCGGGACGACCCGCGACGCGATCGACACCGAGCTCGACTTCGACGGTCGCCGGCTCGTGCTGGTCGACACGGCCGGCCTGCGGCGCCGCACCAAGGTCGCCGGGACGATCGCCTACTACGCGCAGATGCGCTCCGAGCGAGCGGCCGGGCGCGCCGACGTGGCCCTGGTTATCTGCGACGCCTCCGAGGGCGTGACGTCCGAGGACCTGCGGGTCGCCGAGCTCGCGATGCGGTCCGGCTGCGCCACGCTGGTCGCCTTGAACAAGTGGGACATCGGCGAAACCGACCTCGAGGACGCCACCGCGAGGCTCGAGAAGCGCCTCCGCTTCCGCCCGCCGGTCGTCACCTGCTCGGCGCTCACCGGCCGCAACGTGCCGAAGCTGCTCGAGCGCTCGATCGAGCTCGCCGATCGGCGCGCCTCGCGCATCGCGACCCCC
>VAYK01000090.1 GCA_005884985.1 Actinomycetota bacterium
GCCGGCGATCCGCTCGGCGTCGGCCCCGAGCTCGCCCGGCCCCCGCTCGTACCCATCCACCCCGACTTCCGCCGCCAGCGCCGAGAGGAAGCCGCTTGCGAAGCCGGGCGCGTAGCGCGCGACTTCCTCGGCCCCCCCGTCGAGGGCGCTGGGGCGGTCGGTCGCGAGGGCGAGGCGAGCGCCGTGGCGACGCACGGCCTTGCGGATTCGCAGGTCGAGGATCGGCATCGCGTGCAGTGGGTCGCAGCCGATCACCAGGATCGACTC
The DNA here is from genome assembly GCA_005884985.1 of Actinomycetota bacterium. Taxonomy (GTDB): domain Bacteria; phylum Actinomycetota; class Thermoleophilia; order Solirubrobacterales; family 70-9; genus AC-56. The sequence goes on from VAYK01000090.1 coordinate 268, forward strand.
GGCGGAGTCGAGATCGGCGACCCTCGCCGCCAGCTCGGGCCGCGCGAACTCGATCGCAAGGCTCCGGTTGATCGACCCGCCGGCCCGTGAGTCGACGTGCGGCGAGCCGAGCCCCCGGCGGAGGATCCGCTGCGCGAGGTAACCCTCCTCGTTAGAGGAGGAGCCGCCGACGATGGCGGCCGTCCGCTCACCGGCCTGGCGAAGACCCGCCGCCGCGGCTTGGAGCGCCTGCCCCCAGCTCGCCGGACGGAGCTCCCCGCCCTCGCGGATGAGCGGCTGGGTGATTCTCTGCTCGGACTCGGCCATCTGGTAGCCGAACCGCCCCTTGTCGCACAACCAGCCGTCGTCGACCTCGGAGTGATCGCGGGCCAGCACGCGCTCGACGCGCTCGTCGCGCACCGTCAGGATCACGTTGCACTGGCTCGGGCAGAGCGTGCAGACGGAGCCGGCGTCCTCGATGTCCCAGGGGCGGGCGCGGAACCGGTAGGCCTCCGAGGTCAGCGCCCCCACCGGGCACAGCTCGATGATGTTGCCGTGGAACGGTGCGATGTAGGGGCGGTCGTCGAAGGTGCCCACGAACGTGGACGCGCCCCGCTCCAACAGCTGGAGCTGCTCGTCCTCGGCGATCTCCTGGCTGAAGCGAACGCAGCGGTAGCAGAGGATGCATCGCTCGCGGTCGATCTTGATCAGCGGCGAGAGCGGGATCGGTTTCTGGAAGTGGCGCTTCGGGTCGATGGACCGACTCTTGCCCGGACCCCAGCCCATCGCGATGTCCTGCAGTGGGCACTCGCCGCCCTTGTCGCAGACCGGGCAGTCGAGCGGATGGTTGACGAGCAGGAACTCGACCACGGCCTCCTGGGCGGCTTGCACTCTGTCCGTGCGCGTGTAGACGACCATCCCGTCGCGGACCGGGGTCGAGCAGGCGGTCTGCAGCTTCGGGATCCCCTCAATCTCGACCAGGCACATGCGGCAGGCGCCGACCGGCTGACCGAGCTTCGGCTCATAGCAGAACACCGGGATCTCGACGTCGCCGTGCTTGGCGGCGTCGACCAGCATCGTCCCGTCCTCCGCGGGCAGCTCGAGCCCGTCGACGAGGAAGTTGATCCGCTGGCGCTCGGCTCTCACGCGCTTACTCCCAGCGGCACGGGGCGCGCGTCGGTCGTCGACTCGTCGAGCGGCCGCGGCGCCGCGGCCCGCCCGGCCTCGATCGCCGCTTCGAACTCGTCGCGGAACTTCTCGACCATGCTCCCGACCGGCATCGCCATCGAGTCGCCGAGCACGCACAGGCAGTGGCCGATGATGTTCTCCTGCACCGAGGCGATGATGTCGAGGTCCATCGGCGTGGCCTCGCCCGAGATCACCCGCTCGAGCATCTTCACCGTCCAGTTGGTGCCCTCGCGGCACGGCGTGCACTTTCCGCAGGACTCGTGGTGATAGAAGCGCGCCGTGCGCAGCGCCAGCTCGGGAATCGAGACCGAGTCGTCGGCGACGATGATCGCCCCCGAGCCGAGCATCGAGCCCGCATCGGCCATCGCCTCGAAGCTGTACGGGAGATCGAGCTCGGCGGCGGTCAGGACCGGGGCCGAGGAGCCCCCAGGGAACCAGGCTTTGACCTCGCGTCCCTCGGGCGGGCCACCGGCGAGCCCGTAGATGAGCTCCCGAGAGGGGATCCCAAGCTCGATCTCGTAGTTGCCGGGCCGCTGCACGCAGCCCGACACGGAGACGACCTTCGTTCCCGGCGACTGCTCCGTCCCGAACCCCTTGAACCACTCGGCGCCGTTGGCGACGATGTGCGGCACGTTGGACAGCGTCTCGACGTTGTTGATCAGGGTCGGCCCTCCGTAGAGCCCCTGGATGGCCGGGAACGGCGGCTTGAGCCGCGGGTTGCCACGCTTTCCCTCGAGCGAGTCGAGGAGCGCCGTCTCCTCGCCGCAGATGTAGGCGCCGGCGCCGCGGTGGACGACCACCTCCACCCGGGAGCCCGTCCCGAGGATGTTCTCGCCCAGGTAGCCGGCCTCGTACGCATCGGCGACGGCGCGATCGAGGATGTCGGCCACCTCGGCGTACTCGCCGCGGATGAACACGAACGCCCAGCCGGCGCCGGCTGCCAGCGCCGCGATCGCAATGCCCTCGATCAGCTGGTGCGGGTTCTTCTGCATCAGCTCGCGGTCCTTGAAGGTGCCCGGCTCGGACTCGTCGGCGTTGCAGCACAGATACTTCGACATCTCGCCGCGGGGCAGGAACGAGGCCTTCTTCCCCATCGAAAAGCCCGCCCCGCCCCGGCCGCGCAGACCGGACTCCTCGAGCAAGCCGAGCAGCTCCTCGGCCTCCATGTCGCGAAACGCGCGCTCCAGCGAGCGGTAGCCGCCCAGGCGCCGGTAGGTGTCGATGGAGGCGAGCTCGGGCTCGTCGACGCGCCTGAACAGCAACCGGGTCTCAGGCACCTTCCGCCGCCTTCACGCGGGGGTCTGGGTCGGGCTCGGGGCCGCCGGCTGCCGGGAGGTTGGCCAGCGCCTTGTCCGGCAGCACCTCGGCGCCGGCGCGGAGCTGCTCGACCGCGGTGCGCGCGTCATCGGCGTCCAGGGGCCCGTAGTAGCGCCCGTCGATCGAGGCCATCGGGGCGATGTCGCAGGCCCCCAGGCACTCGAACCCCTTTACGAACAGCTCTCCGTCCGGCGAGCTCACGCCGCCATGATCGGCCTCGTGGGCATCGGCCCCCGCGGCCTCGCAGAAGGCGCTCAGCAGGTCGTCGGCGCCCCGAAGCCAGCAGGAGATGTTGTGGCACACGAGCACCTGGTGGCGGCCGACCGGGCTGGTGCGAAAGAGGTCGTAGAAGGTCGCGAGCGACTCCAGGTAGCCGGGCGTCACGCCCATCACCGCCGCCGCCTGGCGGAGGCCCTCTCGAGTGCACCAGCCGTAGTGGTGCTGCACCGCCCACAGGGCGGGAAGCGCGGCGGAGCGAATCTCCGGGTACTTCGACATCGCAGCCTCGATCCGCTCGCGGAGCTTGTCGGGCACATCCACCGCGTGGAGCTCGGGGACGGTCTCGGCGTCCTCGGGCCGCATCGACTCGATCAGCCGAAGCCGCTCCCCGGCGGACATCTCGTTCGTGGGCCGAATTTCAGGGCCCGCCGCCTCCTCGTCTGCGACTCCGGGGGCGGCGGGGTTGCGGGTTGGCCGTGCAAAGTCTTTGCTCATCTGTCTATCCCACCGAGGATGGGGTCGAGCATCGCCAGGTTCTGGATCAGGTCGGCGACGTAGCCATCGATGCACATGTCGCGAAGCGCCTGCAGGTTGACGAACGAGGGGTCGCGGATGTGGACCCGGGCCGGCTTCGCCGAACCGTCGGCCAGCACGAAGCAGCCGAGCTCCCCACGCGGCGACTCGACCGCGTAGTAGGCCTCGCCTGGCGGCACCCGGAATCCCTCGGTGACCAGCTTGAAGTGATGGATCAGCGCCTCCATCGAGGTCGAGAGCTCGTCGCGCGGCGGCAGCACGACCTTGCGGTCGTCGGCGATCCACGGCCCCTCGGGCAGCCCGTCGAGGGCCTGCTCGACGATCCGCACCGATTCGCGCATCTCCTGCACGCGCACCCGGTAGCGGTCGTAGCCGTCGCCCACCGTGCCGACCGGGATCTGGAAGTCGAAGTCGGCGTAGGCGAGCGAGGGATCGACCTTGCGCAGGTCCCAAGGCTCGCCGGCGGCCCGCAGGAGCGGCCCGGTGACCCCCAGGTCCAGCAATCGCTGGCGCGGGACGACGCCGACGTTCCTGGTGCGGCGCAGGAAGATCTCGTTGCGGTTGAGGATCGCCTCGTACTGGTCGATCCGCGAGGGCATCTCCGCGCAGAAGGCGCGAACGTTGCGCTCGAAGCCCACCGGGATGTCCTCGAACACGCCTCCGACCTGGAAGTAACGGGTGTGCATCCGCTGTCCGGTCGACATCTCGAACAGGTCGAGGATCCGGTCGCGGTCCCGGAAGCAGTAGAAGAACATCGACATCGCACCGAGGTCGAGCGCTGCGGTCCCGAGCCAGACCAGGTGCGAGTGGAGCCGGTTCAGCTCCAGGTGAAGCACCCGCAGGTACTTGGCGCGCGGGGGGATCTCGAGCCCCAGAAGGCGCTCCACACAACCGACGAACGCCTCCATGTTGAAGAAATAGGACAGGTAGTCCATCCGCTCCACGAAGGGGATCGCCTTCCAGTAGGACTTGTCCTCGCAGTTCTTCTCGATCCCCGTGTGGACGTAGCCGACCACCGGCTTCAGGTCGCGGACGACCTCCCCCTCGAGGCTGACCAGGAGGCGCAGGACCCCATGGGTGGCCGGGTGGTGCGGTCCCACGTTGATCGTCATCAGCTCCTGCTCGGGCCCGAGCGCCTCGCCGGCCGCGGTGCGCTCCACCGGTGAGCTGCCGATCACCTCAGCGTCGGTGCGTGAGATGACGTCTCGGCCCAGGCTCATTCGTACCAGCGCGGGACTTCGCGTTCGTTGTGGGTGAAGATCACCGGCTCGCCCCCGATCGGGAAGTCGCGGCGCTGCGGCCAGCCGACGTAGTCCTCGGGCATCAGGATGCGCCGCAGGTCGGGGTGGCCGCCGAAGACGATGCCGAAGAAGTCGTAGACCTCACGCTCCTGGAACTCCGCGGCCGGAAAGACGGAGTTGTCTTCGACTCCGGGTGCGACCGGGTGCGCCGTCGTCCGCGGACGCCGCCGGGTCGGCGAGAGCCGCGCGGACCCGCAGCCGCTCCACCCGCGGCATGTTGAGGAGCTCATAGACGACGCCGAAACGCGGCTCGGCCGGCAGGTAGTCGACGCCGTGGAGGCTGCACAGGAAGCGGTACTCCTGGCCGGGGCTGTCGCGAAGCCAGCCGAGCACATGGAGGATTCGATCCGGGTCCACGATCAGGCAGGCCTGTCCGTGCTCGTGGTAGGTGCCGAGCACCGAGCCCTCCGCAGCCTCGTTGAGATCCCGGGCGATCAGCTCGAGCCCCGGGGCGTCCGGCATCAGCCGCGTTCCCCCGCCAACTCCGCGTCGTTGGCGACCGAGGCCTCCCTGGCGGCGGCGTACGCCTCGGCCTCCTCCCTCGACGCCTCGCCGGTGGCCGCCCGGGCCCATTCCTCGGTGCCGATCGCGTTGTAGCGACGCCGCCAGCCGGGATCGGGGTTGCCGAGGATCATCCGCTGCAGCTTGTTGAACCCATAAACCAGCGCCTCCGGACGCGGCGGACAGCCGGGGACATGGATGTCGACCGGCATGAACTTGTCGGCCCCCTGGACCACGGCGTAGTTCGCGAACATGCCGCCCGACGACGAGCAGGCGCCCATCGAGATCACCCACTTCGGCTCCAGCATCTGGTCGTAGAGGCGGCGGACAACCGGGGCCATCTTGATCGCCACCCGGCCCGAGAGAATCAGCATGTCAGCCTGCCTGGGCGAGGCGCGCATGTTCTAGGCGCCGAACCGCGCGATGTCATAGCGCGGGCTGACAATCGACATCATCTCGATCGCGCAGCAGGCGAGCCCGAAGGTGGCCGGGAAGATCGAGTTCGCGCGCCCCCAGCGCATCGTCTTGTCGAGCGTCGTCGCCAGCACCGACTCGTTGACGTGCTGCTCCAGCGCCGCGCCGTCGAGGTCTCCTCGCAACAGGTCGCGGGCGCGAAGCTGGCGAATGCGGAGCTCCGTGGGCGATCTCGGCTCGTCGAGCGGCGAGAGCGCGCGCAGCTTCTCGCGCCTCACCTCCAATCGAGCGCCCCCCTTCGCCACACGTATGCAAGGGCGACCCCGAGCAGGACGACGAAGACCCCGACCTCGATCAGGACGAAGACCGAGTGCGCCGCCCTGAGAATCACCCCGACCGGGTACAGGAAGACGACCTCGATGTCGAACAGGATGAACAGCATCGCGATCATGTAGAAGCTCACCCCGAAGCGGAACGTCCGCGAGACCTCGCTCGGCAACCCGCACTCGTAGGGCTCGCTCTTTACCCTGCTGGGCCGCCGCGGCCCCACCAGCCCGTTGACCATCGCCAGTGTTCCTCCCACGATCACGCCGAGGCCGGCAAACACGATCACTGGGAGGTAGCTGCGCAACAGCACGGCAGCCGAGTTATATACCCACTTTGTGGCAGGTTGCTACATAGTGATTTTCCGCATCAGCAAGCGGATTCCCGACACTTCCGGGCGGATATGCCCCGGGATCGCAAGGGGAGAGTGGAAATCGCTTTCCGGGGCGGCCTGAGCCGATGGTCGCCGTCCATCTCGCAGTCGGGATCACTGTCATCGCTGGCAACCTGATCGCCGGGGGCTGGGGCGGCATCGCCTGGCTTCGCCACCAGCCGTCGGTCGGGTTCTGGTACGCGCTGCGCGTCGCCCAGGCGGCCGTCGTCCTCCAGGTCGGCCTCGGCGCGATCCTCCTGCTCTCGGGCCGCGAGGCCAATGGCCTCCACTACCTGTACGGCGTGCTGCCGATCCTCGTCTCACTGCTCGCGGAGGCTGCGCGCGCCGGAGCGGCGGAGCGGGAGCTCACCGGTCTCGACTTCGAGTCCCTGCCGAAGGAGCGCCAGCGCCGCATCGCGCTGGCGATCGTCCGCCGCGAGACCGGGATCATGGCCGCCTCCGCGCTGGTCATCTTCCTGCTCGCGCTGCGCGCGGCGACGACGGCGGGTTAGCGCCCGCTGGCGCCGGCGCGGCATCGCCCTACGGGTTGAGGAGACCCTGGTACTCGCCCTCGTAGAACAGGAGCGGCTCGCCGTCGGCCGCCTCGAGATCGAGCACGCGACCGGTGGCGATCGTGTGGTCGCCGCCGTCGTGCACGTCGCGCAGCTCGCAGGCGAGCCAGATCAGCGTCCCCTCGATCTTCGGCGTTCCCGCCCGCTCTCCCCAGGCGACGCCGTCCCACTTCTCGGGGTGCGGGTCCTTGGTGCTGAAGCGCCGCGCCAGCTCGGCCTGATCCCCGGCGAGCACGTTGATCCCGAACCGGCGGGCGTGCTCGACTGCGACCAGGGTGCGCGAGCCCAGGTCGAGGCAGGCGAGCATCAGCGGCGGCTCAAGCGACAGCGACGCGACCGCGTTCGCGGTGGCGCCCGCGGGTCCCGTGGGGCCGGTCGCCGTGACCACCGTGACTCCGGTCGGGAAGCGCGACATTGCCTCGCGCAGCGTGGCTGGCTCGATCTGAAGTGGCATCAGGCG
>VAYK01000092.1 GCA_005884985.1 Actinomycetota bacterium
GTTCCTCGATCTCGGCCCGGGTGCCCTGGTCCACCACCTCGAAGGTGCCGAGCGGGAGCGCGTCGCCGCCCTCGAAGTGGAAGTGCCTGCCTGACTCCTTCTCCAGCTCGTGCAGAGGGCTGTCCTCGCGCAGTAGCTCCGCGGCCACCTGTGGATTGACTCGCACCAGGAAGGCCTCCGGGCCGTCACGCTTCGGCCCGCCCTCGACTACCTCGCGCAGGCGGCGCACGACCTGGATCGCCACTGTCTCCTCGGACTCGACGACGCCCTCGCCGTCGCAGGTCGGGCAGCGCTTGGTGAGGATCTCGCGCACCCCGTCGGTGACGTTCTGGCGCGTCATCTCGACCATGCCGAGCGGCGAGACGTCCACCACGTAGCTCTTGGTCTTGTCGGCGTCGAGCGCCTTGCGCAGGGTCTTCAGGACCTGGTCGCGGTTTCGCGCCCGCGCCATGTCGATGAAATCGATCACGATGATCCCGCCGATGTCGCGCAAGCGAAGCTGGCGCACGACCTCCTCGGCCGCCTCGACGTTGACCCGGGTGATCGTGTCCTCCAGCCGCCCCTTGCCGCGACCGGTGAAGCTGCCCGTGTTGACGTCGATCACGGTCAGCGCCTCCGGATAGTCGATCATCAGATAGCCGCCCGAGGTCAGGTCGACGCGGCGCGAGAGCACCGACCGGTACGCCTCCTCGACGCCCTGGCGCTCGAACAACGGCTCGCGGTCGGTGTAAAGCTCCGCGTAGGAGACCAGCTCCGGCGCCGTGCGCTGGAAGAAGCTCGTCACTCGGTGGTGTTGCTTGGCGTCGTCGATGATCACCCCGTCGAACTCCTTGGCCAGCACGTCACGTAGGACGCGGATCGAGAGGTCGGCCTCCTGGAAAACCATCGCCGGCGCCTTGACCTCCGCGGCGCGCCGCTGGACGACCTCGTACAGCTTGCGCAGGTAGTCGATGTCGTGCTCGAAGTCGGCCTTGNACGCCCCCCGCGCCGGTGTGGATGTTCTGGAGCAGCTTGCGCTGACGCTCCCTCTCGGACTCGCTGAGCCGGCGGCTCGCCCCGACTCCCCCACCCTGCGGCATGTAGACGAGGTAGCGGCCGGCGATCGAGAGCTGCATCGAGAGCCGCGCTCCCTTCGTCTTCAGCGGGTCCTTGACGACCTGGACCAGGACCTCCTGGCGGGGCTTGATCAGCTCGTCGATTCGCCGGCCCTTGCCGCGGCCGCGGCGGGGTGCCGCCTTGCCGTCCGGAAGGACGATCTCGTCCACATGCAGGAAGCCGTTTCGCTCCAGGCCGATGTCCACGAAGGCGGCCTCCATGCCGGGAAGGACGTTGTCGACGACCCCCTTGTAGATGTTGCCGACGATCGACCGCTGGCCGCGGCGCTCGACGTAGAGCTCGGCGACCTTCCAGTCGCCGTTCTGTTGGGCCTTGGCCTGGCGGCCACCTGAGCCGCCGCCTTGGCCCCGGCGGCTGTCGGGCCGCGGGGAGCCCTTGCTCTCCAGCACCGCGACGCGGGTCTCGCCAGCGTCGACTGAAACCAGTATGCGTTTTCTCAAAGACTCACCTCAAGAGTTTGGGTCGAGATCAGCTCAGCGGAGCAGATCCGCCCTGCTCTTGGAGGTGAGCCGCGCCTGGACGTAGATGCTCTGCAGGAGGCCGATCGCCATCAAGGTAACGACGACGGAGGATCCTCCGAAGCTCATCAACGGTAGCGGGATGCCGGTCACCGGCATGATCCCGATCGCGACGCCGACGTTCACGAACACCTGGCACATGAACATCGCGGCGATCGCACCCGCTATCAAGCTCCCGTACAAGTTCTTCGAAAGCGTCATGATGCGCAGCGCCCTCCAGATCAGCAGGGCGTAGAGGGATAGGACGAAAGCAGCACCGACGAAGCCGAATCGCTCTCCGACGACGGAGAAGATGAAGTCGGTGGTGCGGTCGGGGACGAAGCCGTTCTCGGTCTGCGTCGAATCGGCTCCACGTCCCGTCTTGGCGCCGGATCCGATCGCGATCAGCGACTGATCTATCTGGTATGTCGCGTCGCGGGGGTCCGAACTCGGGTTGAGGAACGATGTCAAGCGCTGCTGCTGGTAGCCCTTGAGGACTGGATGCCCGATTGCCGGGGCGATTACCAGCACCGCCGAGACGGCGGCGGTGAGCAGCACGCCGAGCAGCGCGAAGTGCGTCCAGCGCGCTCCGGCCACGAACAGGATCGCCAGTGTGATCACCACGTAGGTGACGGCGGTCCCCAGGTCGGGCTGCATGAACACGATCACCGCCGGCACGAACCCCATCAGCAGGATCCGCGCCGTGTGCTGCCGCTCGGTGACCCGACGGCCACGATCGATCGCGAACCCGGCCAGGGCCGTGACCAGCAGCACCTTGCCAAGCTCCGACGGCTGGAATGTGATGAAGGGAAGCTCTATCCATCGCTTCGAGCCGCGCGTCGCCTGGCCCAGAAGCAGCACCAGGATGATGCTGCCGATCATCGCCGTGTAGAGACCGACGCGCAGCTCCCTGAAGCGAGAGTAGTCGACTCGGGCCAGCGCCAGCATCAAGGCAACGCCGATCACGGCGTAGATCGCCTGGCGGATGACGTAGAAGTACGGATTGTGGGGGATGTCGCCGCCCGTCACCTCGCCCAGCGAGAAGATGCCGAAGCCGATCAGCCCCAGGGCGGCGATCAGGAGCAGCGGATCGAGGCCCAGGATGCCGCCGCGCTCGGCCGCGGCCGAGCGGCGCTCGTCGAAGGGGCGGGGATAGACGTCTGAGACCATCAGTACGGGTTCCCCGCCGCGCCACTCGGAGCAGCCGGCCCTGCCTGGATCGAGCCCTGCTTGGGGACCTTGCCTCCGGCCGCCTTGGCCTCCTGCTTGTGGACGTTGAAGTACGCCGCGAGGATCTGGCGCGCCACGGGCGCCGCGGACTCGACTCCGAACCCGCCCTGCTCGATCGTGTCCGCGATGACGATCTGGGGGTTCGGATAGGGCGCCAGGGCGACGTACCACGACTGGTCCTGCTGGCCGACGCGCTGCGCGGTGCCCGTCTTTCCCGCCATCGGGATCGGGAAGTTGCCGAAGACCGCATACGACGTTCCGCCCGGCGACTGCGCAGCCATGTGGATGCCCTGGAGAATCGCCTGGCGGCCCTGCGGGCTGATCTCGAGATGGCGCTGCGGCGCCGGGGCGATCTCCTGCACCGCGCGGCCGCTCGTGTCCTCGACCGCCATGCCGACATGGGGGCGGACGACGTCGCCGCCGTTGGCGATCGCCGCGTAGGCGACCGCCATCTGCAGCGGGTTGGTCTGCAGGTCTCCCTGGCCGACGGCGAGGTTGACGTTGTCGCCCTCCGACCAGGGTCGGTCGGTCGGGTCGCCCGTCACGACGCTCGTTCCGCCGGGAGAATCAGGGCTCGTGGCGTCCTTGTAGAGCTGGTTGCGCCACTGCGGCGTCGGCAACAGCCCCGCGACCTCGCCCGGCAGGTCGATCCCGGTCGGGTGCCCGATTCCGAGGTCGGAAGCCCACTTCTGCTGGGCGTCACCACCGTGGAAGTAGAGGTTGGCGCCAACGTTGTAGAAGAAGACGTCGGAGGAGACCTGTAACGCCTGCGGAAGCTGGAGCGACCCGTATGTGCCGCCTCCCGCGTTGTGCAGGGTGATCCCGCCCTCGGTGAACGAGCCCCCGTCGACGATCGTCGTGGTCGGGGTGAGCACGCCGCTCTCCAGCGCCGCGACCGCGGTGATCGGCTTGAACGTCGAGCCGGTCGGGTACAGGCCCTGGGTCGCGCGATCGGTATACGGAGACCCGGTCGTGTTCGAGAAGACCTGGTCGACGACCGACTGCGAGAGCCTCGGCTTGGTGAACACCGAGGGGTCGTAGGTCGGCGAAGAACCGAGGCCGAGGATCTCGCCGTCCCTCACGTTCATCGCCACGAAAGCGCCGGGAGTACTGAACGCGTGCAGTGCGGCCTCCCCCGCGGACTGCACCCGGTTGTCGATCGACAGTACGAGGTTGTCGCCGGCCTTCGGCTGGGTCTGGCTGAGCACCCCGCCGGTCGGCTGTCCCGCGGCGTCCACCTGGACGCGACTCATGCCGTTGACTCCGCGCAGGACGTGGTCGTAGGTGTTCTCGACCCCCGCCTGGCCGACCTGGTCGCCCGGCTGCACGCCCTGGTAGCGGGGCTCCTTGAGCTGCGGGCCGGTGACCTCGCGGGCGTAGCCGAGGATCTGGGCGCCGAGGGTGCCGTCCGGGTAGTGGCGCACGTAGACGTTCTGCACGCTGACCCCGGGATACTGCGCCTGGTTCTCCTGCAGGTAGTAGACGAGGTCGTGGTTGACATCGCGCTTCAGCGTCACCGGGCTCGCCGGCAGCTCCCTGGTCTGCTGGCGGAGCTGCTTGTGGATCTCGTCGGGCGGCATGCCGACGACCTGGCCCAGCCGCGCGAACTCCTGCTGGCGCTTCTTCTTCGAGTGCGGCAGATCGGTGGGCTGGAGCTGGAGCGCCAGCGCGGTGCGGTTGTTGACCAGAACGTGTCCGCTGCGATCCAGGATCTCGCCGCGTGGGGCCTGCACCGTGATCTCGCGAACCTGGTTGTTCCTCGCCTGCTTCAGGTACTTCTCGCCCGAGAGCACCTGCAGGTACCACAGCCGGAAGAAGATGATCGAGAACATGACCAGCGCGAAGCCGCTGAGGATCGCCACGCGCAGCGCGAACTGCGCCGGCATCAAGGGTCGTTCACGCTCACCGAACATCACGGGCGCGAGACCCCCGTCGCACGCCGCATGCGGCGTCCACGCACGCGGCGAGGCCGCGATGCGCCTGCGGTGATCGGCGTCCTCGCGCTGCGAAAGGCCACGTCGTCGACGATCGCCGGACGCAGGGCCCAGCGGATCAACGGGTAGATCGGGATCATCAAGACCACCGCCAGCAGGCCCTGTACGAAGATCTCTCTCAGCACCAGGAGGCTGACCGGCGTGCGGACGCCCAGCATCAGCTGGATCGCCGCGAAGCCGGCGGCCGCGCCGGTCGTCAGCGCCCCAGCCAAGAGCAGCGGGATCAGCGAGTTGGAGATCTCGGCACCCTCGCGGTAGCGGCCAGCCAGGTAGCCGGCGGAGAGCAGGACGAGGGACGACACGCCGAGCGTCTGAAGCAGCGCCGAGTCGAGCAGCAGCCCGCTGGCGAACCCGCACACGGCTCCGACCATCCCGCCACCGAGCAGGCCCAGCGAGACAACGATCAGCGGAATCACGTTCGGCGTCGTCCCGAAGAAGCTGAGGTAGGAGAAGAACGAGATCTGCAGCACGATGGTGACGACGACGATCACCGCGATCCGGATGCCGATCCGCCAGGTGACGATCATCCCGGCACTCCCGGTCGCTTCGGCCCACCCGTGGCGACCTGGACGAAGTCGAGCCCGCGGATGTCGGCGAACGGCGTCACGTGCACGCGTTGGTAGCTCTGTTGCTGGCCCGCGGTGGTCTCGCTCACCTGGCCGATCGGGATCCCAGGCGGAAAGGCCGAGGAGATCACGCCGTTGCTCCAGCCCGCCGTGACCAGGATCTGTCCCTTATGGATCGGCTGGCTCTTGTCTATGAAGTCGAGCAGCAGATCGCTGGGATCGCCCACCTCCGGCTCCGCCACGCCCTCGGGGCCGTTGGGCAGCACCCTGGCCGAGACGGCGCTTCGGTCGTCGGTGATCAGCGTCACCTCCGCCGTGCCATGGGTGACGTCGGTGATTCGACCGGCAAGCCCGTCCCCGGTGACCACCGGGTCGTTCATCTTCACGCCGTCGCCGGAGCCCTTGTCGATCGTCACGGTCGAGTACCAGACCGTCGGCGAGCGGGCGATCACGCGCGCGGTCACCGGCGTGTAGCCGGCCAGCGTCCCCTGCTTGTCGAGGCCGAGCAGCTTTCGCAGCTGCTGGTTCTCGCCCTCGGCCGCCTGGGTCTTGGCGAGCTCGTTGCGAAGCTGCTGGACCTCGGCCGTCAGGTCCGAGTTCGTACCGCGCGCCTTGAACGTCTCGTCGAACCAGTTGACCAGGTCGCGGGCCGGCTTGAGCGCCCGGGTGGCGCCCTCTTCCATGGGCCCGAAGACGGATGCCACGACGCGCTGCATCGAGTGCAGCGGGCCGCCCTCGCGCTCTGAGAACTGGGTCGAGAGCAAGACGAGCGCCGCGATGATCAAGAGCACCAGGATCGCGCGGCGCCTTCTGACCTGCTTGCGGTACACAACGCCTATCCGGAGCTGACCAGGCCGCGGCGGTGCGAGTTCCGGCTCATCCGGTGGATGGTCTCGAACTCCTCGAGCGAGCGGCCCGAGCCGACCGCAACGCACGTCAGCGGCGACTCGGTCAGCTGCGCCGGCATCTGACACTCCTCGCGGAGGCGATGATCCATGCCCTGAAGCAGGGCGCCGCCACCGGCCAGGGTGATGCCCTGGTCCATGATGTCGCCGGCGAGCTCCGGCGGGGTGCGATCGAGGGTGTCCTTGACCGCGGCGACGATCTGGTTGATCGGCTCCTCCAGGGCTGAGCGCACTTCGTCCGAGGTGAGCATGATGGTCTTCGGCAGGCCGGTGACCATGTCGCGGCCCCGGATCTCGGTCGTCACCTCCTCCGGCAGCGGAGCGGCCGAGCCGATCTCGAGCTTCACCTCCTCGGCCGTCTGCTGGCCGATCAGGAGCTTGTGCTCGTGCTTGCAGTAGTTGACGATCGCATCATCCTGCTCGTCCCCGCCGATGCGGATCGACTCCGAGACGACGATCCCTCCGAGGGAGATCACGGCGACCTCGCTGGTGCCGCCGCCCACGTCCAAGACCATGCTGCCGGTCGGCTCCCCGACCGGCAGCCCCGCGCCGATGGCCGCCGCCATCGGCTCCTCGATCAGGTAGGCCTGGCGCGCGCCGGCCGACAAGCAGGCCTCTTCGACGGCACGCTTCTCGACCCCGGTCACGCCCGAGGGAACACAGACGACGACGCGGGGGTGTGCGAACCGGTTCTGGTGGACGCGCTGGATGAAGTGGCGCAGCATCTCCTCGGTCACGTCGAAGTCGGCGATGACACCATCCTTGAGGGGGCGGATGGCGCGAATCGTTCCTGGGGTGCGGCCGAGCATCCGCTTCGCCTCGACGCCCACAGCGTGCACCTCGCCGGTGCGCGCGTCGACCGCCACCACCGAGGGCTCCGAGAGCACGATGCCGCGACCGCGCACGTAGACGAGGGTGTTCGCGGTACCGAGGTCCACGGCCATGTCGCGGCCGCCGAAGCCACTGAGGTTGCGGAGAAGGCCCATCAGTTTGGAGAGTGGAGGAAGTGGTCGGTGCGGGCGGAAACTCGTATGCAGGCGAATCCTGAAGAGCCCACGGCAGAGCCTGCCGCGAGCAGCGGGCGCCCCTCGGTTCGCCCGGCCATGGTGCCAGGAGCCGGTCGTCGTAGCGGCCGCGCCGCGCGCCGAGTGTACCGAACCTCCCAGCAGCCTCAATTGCAGGATGAGGGCAAGAATCAGATCTCAACATGGACCTAAGGGTTAGCGTCCGGGCCAAGACCTGGAACCGACCCTCATGCTGGGTCGAGCAGCTCGGGCGCCAGTTCCAGCAGCAGCCTCACCGGCAGCCCGACGACGTTCGAGAAGTCACCCTCCACGCGCTCGACCAGAATGGAGCCCAGCCCCTGGATCGCGTAAGCGCCGGCGCGGTCACGCCACTCGCCGGAGGCGACGTAGGTCTCGAGAGTGGCTTCGTCGAGCTCCCGGAACGTCACCTCCGAGCGAGCCACGCCCGAACGCTCGACCCGCTCGGAGCCCGGACGGGAGGCGTCGTACAGGACGACCCCGCTGAGCACCGTGTGGGTCCGCCCCGCCAGCGCCTCGAGGCGCTCGCGAGCCTCGGCCGGGCCGGCCGCTTTGCCGAGCAGGCGCCCGTCGAGGATGACCTCCGTATCGACTCCAAGCGTCAGCGCCCCCTCGCCCTCCGCCTCCAGACCGGCCGCCGCCTTGCGGCGCGCGTTCTCGACCACCACGTCTTCAGGCCGCCCATCGCGCAACTCCTCGACGTCGGGAACGACCACCTCGAATGGGATCCCGAGAGCCGTGAGAATCTCGCGGCGTCGGGGGGACGCGGACGCAAGAACCAACATCAAATCCGAGGAAGAGTCGAGCGAAGCCGAGACTTTGCGAGCCTAATCTCCGAGGTCACCGAACCAGAGAGCGATTTCGCGCTCCGCCGACTCGTCGGAGTCGGAGCCGTGCACGAGGTTGAAGGTGACCTCGACGGCGAAGTCGCCGCGGATCGAGCCCGCGACCGCCTCCAGCGGGTTGGTCGCTCCGATCACCTGTCGCGCGGCGGCGACCGCCTCGTGCCCCTCGAGTACCGCGGCGACCAGCGGGCCGCCGGTGATGAATTCGACCAGCTCGGCGAAGAACGGCTTCTCGGCGTGCTCGGCGTAGTGGCGGCCGGCGAACTCCTCATTGATGCGCAGCTGCTGGAGGGCGACGATCCGTAGGCCCTTGCGCTCGAACCGCGTCAGTACCTCGCCGGTCAGGCCGCGCTGGAAGGCGTCCGGCTTGATCAGGATCAGCGTTCTGGAAGTGTCCGGCACTAGGAGGCAGTCGCCGGCCTGGGGCGATCCTCGCCGGGCCCCTCGCGGGTCGGCGGAGCGCTGGACGCCGAGCGGCCCGACGCGGGCTTGCGCTTGCTCGCGGCCGAAGCCTGACGGGAGGCTGCGGGCCGAGTCTGGCGCGGCTCGCCGGAGCGGCTCTGGGAGGCGGGCTGACGACGGGCCTCAGGCCGGGCGCGCTTGGGTCGCGCGCCGCGCTTCTCTGTTGGCTCGCCCTCGGGAGCGCGGCGCACCGGCTCGCCGCGGCGCGGCTGTGGAGCGGCGCGTCGCTGGGGTGTCTCGCAGTAGGGACAGACCGTCCAGCGCGGGTCGATCGGCTTCTGGCACGACTCGTAGTCGCAGTTGGGGCAGGACTGCTCCTCGAGCTGCATGACTCGGAGCTCCGTTGCGCGGATCTCCAGTCGACGCTCGCGGGCGTCCTCGAGGAACTCGGGCGGACGGAGAATCGAGTACACGACCGTGCCCACGTAGGGGAAGAGCGAGGCGCCGGTGGCGCAGGCCACGAGCACCGGATCCTGGATGCGGCGCCGGGCGTCCAGGAACGTCCAGGCGACCAGCGCGATCCAGACGACCACGAGGAAGAGCACAACAAGATTCACGAACAGGTTCAGGCCCTCGTTCGTGATGCCGAACAGCGCTACGAGCATGTCAGGAGGCGCATGGGCAGAGGCTGAGTGTACTTCGTTACCAGCGGGGCAAACCCTGGTTCACGGGTCGCCTTACACCTCGGCTAGAGGAAGAGCCTTCCGAACAGATAGCCGAGCCCGAAGAAGACCAGGATGACGATCGCCACCACGGCGGCGACCAATCCCATCATCTGGAGGAGCTCTGAGCGCGCCTCGCGGTCCATGCGTACCGCAGAAGGTAATGCGAACCGGTGACCAGCGTCACGCCCCCTCGCTCGCTCGCCGCGGTCAGTGCGCACCGCACGGCCTCCTCCGGCTCCAGCACCACCTCCGCCGCGCTAATTCCGGCGGCCTCGGCCAGCTCGGCGAGACGTCCGGCCTCCAGCGAGCGGGCGCCAGGACGACCGGCTCGCGCCAGGCGCTCCGCCGGGAGCTCGGTGCAGACCACGGCGTCGACCCCAGTGGCCAGCGCCGCGAGGAAGCCGGCGGCGTCCTTGTCGGCCAGGATCGCGAGACAGACGACGACGGGTGCCTCGCCGACCACCTCGGGCAGTGCCTCGGCGAGCGCGCGGGCCCCGTCCGGGTTGTGGGCGGCATCGAGGATCAACGGCGGGATGCCATTCAGCAGCTGCACGCGCCCCGGCAGCTCGAGCCCCTCGGCCACGGCCCCCACCCGGTCGGGATCGAGTCCCCCGAGGGTGGCCTCGGCGGCCGCGGTGGCGACCGCGAAGTTGCGCCGCTGGTAGGCGCCCCGGACGGCGAGCCGGAATCCCGGGTCGGGATCGTCGGCGACGATCAGGCGGGCGCTCCGCTCAGCGGCGGTCCGCGCGGCCAGCTCCCGGGCCTCGTGCCCGACCCGGCCCAGCACCAGCGTCGAGTGGTCGCGGAGCACGGCGAGCTTCTCGGCGGCGATCTCCTCCTCGGTCTCGCCCAGCCACTCCGTGTGCTCGAGGCCAACCGAGGTGAGCGCCGTCACCTGCGAGGGCAGCACGTTGGTTGCGTCCAGCCGGCCACCGAGCCCGGCCTCGATCACGCCGAGCTCCACCCCGGCGGAGGCGAGAGCTACGAAAGCGGTCGCCGTCACGGCCTCGAACTGGGTCACGGACTCGCCCTCTTCCAGCGCCCGGTTGACGACCTCGACCGACTGGGCGACCCGCTCGGCCGCGGCGGCGAACTCGCGGGCGTGGATCTCCGCGCCACCAATTCGAATTCGCTCGGACCAGCGCTCCGTATGCGGAGAGAGATAGACGCCTGCGCGCTTCCCGTGCCCCTCGAGTAGGGCCCCCGCCATCTCCGCGACAGACGACTTCCCGTTGGTGCCGACGACGTGGATCGAGGCGAAGCGGTGCTGCGGCATCCCCAGCACCGAGACAAGTCGCCGGATCCGCTCCAGCCCCAAACGCCAACCGAGCCGCTCGAGCGAGGCGAAGTAATCCTCGGCATCAAACACCGGCCGCCTCCTCCCAGGGAGTCGAAGGCGATCGGTGATCCGAGCTTTGCTCGGATACGTCCGGGGGCGGCCGGGTCAGCCCTGTCCCCCGAGCTCCTCGAGCTCCGCTCGGTAGGTGGCGAGCTTCTCACGCTCGGCTTCCACGACCTGCGCTGGAGCGTTGCTCACAAACCCCTGGTTCCCGATCCTGCCCTCGGCGCGCTCGATCTCCGAGCGCAGCGTGTCACGCTTCTCTGCGATCCGGCGACGGACCTGCTCCCCGTCCACCTCCTCCGAGGACAGGATCTCAATCCGGCCGAACGTCACCAGCGCCTCGCCCTCGACGCCGTCGAAGGACAGGCGCGCCAGCCGGGCGACCAGCTCGTGCGGGGGCGCGCCGTCGCCTTCGGCGAGTCGTGCGGGCAGCACACTACCCGGCGCCACTCCGACCAGATCGCGCCAGCGTCGCACGCTGCGGGTGAGCTCGATCGAGGCCCCGACCTCGCGCTCGGCCTCCTCATCGGCCAGCGACCGGTCGACCTCCGGGAACGGGTGCACGACGAGCATCTCCGAACCCTTCCCGTCGGCCGCCGAACGCAGGTACGAGTAGATCTCCTCGGTGACGAACGGCATCACCGGGTGGGCAAGGGCAAGCGTCTGCTCGAGCACCCACAAAAGCGTCGCCGTCGCCTCGCCCTGGCCGTCATAGAGGCGCGGCTTGACGATCTCCAGATACCAGTCGCAGAGCTCCGACCAAAAGAAGCGATAGAGCTCCTGCGCCGCGTGTGAAAAGTCGTAGGAGTCGAGGTCCATGGTGACGGCCTCGATCGCCCGTTGAAGCCGGGAGACGATCCAGCGGTCCTCGATCCGCTCCGGCCGCAGCTCTGGTGCCACGCCCCCAACGTTGAGGAGGATCAGCCGCGACGCGTTCCAAATCTTGTTCGCCAGGTCCTCTCCCTGCTGGATCCGATCGGCCGAGTAGCGCACGTCCTGCCCCGATGACATCGCCAGTAGGCCGAACCGGACTGCGTCGGCGCCGTGAACGGTGATCTCGTCCAGCGGATCGATTCCCGTGCCGAGGCTCTTCGACATCCGCCGCCCATCGGGAGCTTGGATCACCGGCGTGATGTAGACGTCATCGAAGGGGATGTCGCCGGTGAACTCCAAGCCCATCATCACCATCCGGGCGACCCAGAGGAAGATGATGTCCCGAGCCGTGACCAGCACGTTGGTCGGGTAGAACGCGCGCAGCTCCGGGGTCTGCTCGGGCCAGCCGAGCACCGCGAAAGGCCACAGCGCCGAGCTGAACCAGGTGTCGAGCACGTCCTCGTCCTGGCGCAGCTCGCCGCCGCACGAGCAGCAGCGGTCCGGCGCCGCTTCGGCGACGTAGGTCTCTTCGCATGCGTCGCAGTACCAGACCGGCAGCCGGTGCCCCCACCAGAGCTGGCGCGAGATGCACCAGGGCCGGATGTTCTCCATCCAGTCCAAGTAGACCCGCTTGTGCTGCTCGGGGACGATTCGCACCCGGTCGTGCTCGATGACCTCGATCGCGGGCTTCGCCAGCTCGTCCATGCGGCAGAACCACTGCAGCGAGATCAGCGGCTCGATCCTCTCCCCTGTGCGATGGGAGAAGGGCACCGAGTGCACGTACGGCTCCTCCGCGCGGAGGAGCCCATCGGCGCGCAGCGCCGCGAGCACGGCCTCCCGGGCCTCCGCGACCGTCAGGCCGGCAAACCGCTCGCCGGCCTCGGCGGTCATCAGCCCGTCCTCACCGATCACGGTCACCTCGTCGAGGCCGTGGGCACGGCCGATCTGGAAGTCGTTTGGGTCATGGCCCGGGGTGATCTTCACCGCCCCGGTTCCGAACTCGGGGTCCACGTGCTCGTCGGCGATGATCGGCAGGCGGCGCCCGACCAGGGGAAGGATGCAGCTACCGCCGATCAGGTCCTTGTAGCGCTCGTCGTCGGGATGCACCGCCACCGCGGTATCGGCGAGCATCGTCTCGGGGCGCACCGTCGCCACCGTCAGCACGCGGTCGGACCCCTCGACCGGATAGTCGATCGAGTACAGGGTGTCCGCGACCTCGCGGTTCTCGACCTCGAGGTCGGAGATCGCCGAGCGCGAGCCGACGTCCCAGTTGACCATGTAGTTGTCGCGGTAGATGTAGCCCTTGTCGTAGAGGCGCACGAAGACGCGGTAGACGGCGCGCACGTAGCCCTCGTCGAGCGTGAATCGCTCGCGCTCGTAGTCGCATGAGGCGCCCAGCCGCTTGAGCTGCTCGATGATCGTCGAGCCGTACTGCTGCCGCCACTTCCAGACGCGGTCGACGAATGCCTCGCGACCGAGCTCGTGCCGCGAGGTTCCCTCTTTGCGAAGCTCCCTCTCGACCACGGCCTGGGTCGCGATCCCGGCGTGGTCGGTGCCCAGCGCCCAAAGCGTGTTGCGGCCTCGCATCCGGTTGATCCGCGTCAGGGCGTCCTGGACGGTGCCGTTTAGCGCGTGCCCCATGTGGAGGGCACCGGTGACGTTCGGCGGCGGGATCGCGATCGAGAAGTGCTCCTCCGGCGTTCCCTCCGCCGGCGGATGGAAGTAGCCACCCTCGAGCCAGCGCTCGAGGATCCGCTCCTCGACCTTTGACGGCTCGTAGCGAGTCGTCTCCTCGAGGCGCTTTCGGCGCTCGGTGTCCATGGCCGGCGAGTCTAGTGCGGCCGCTCATGCGTTCAGGAACCGCTTGCGAAGGCCGATAAGGAGTGAGCAAGCCACGAAAGGATCGGCCGCGATGGTCGCGCTCATCGCTCTCGGACTGGTGATGATGATCTGGGTGCTCACCTGGGACGGCTTGGGCAAGCGCCCGGGCTAGTGGTACCTAGGCCGACTCTTCCTACAGCTCGTCCAGCTCGACGGGCTCATCCGGGGTAGCCTCGGTGACCAGCGTGGGCCTCAGTCCCCGCTGGATCGTCTCCTTGGTGACCACGCACTTGCGCACGTCGCGGCGCGAGGGGAGCTCGAACTGAACGTCGAGCAGGGTCTCCTCGAGGATCGAGCGCAGGCCACGGGCGCCGACCTCCCGCTCCAGCGCCCGGTCGGAGATCGCGCCCAGCGAGTCGGGCGCGAACACGAGCTCGATGTCGTCGAACTCGAAGAAGCGCTCGAACTGCTTGGTGAGCGCGTTTCGCGGCTCGGTCAGGATCTTGATCAGGTCGGCGCGGGTCAGCTGATGGATCGCCGCGACCACCGGCAGGCGCCCGATGAATTCGGGGATCAGCCCGTACTCCATTAGGTCCTCGGGCAGGACCTGCTCGAACAGCTCGCCGGTGTCCTTTTGGGCGCGGGAGGGGATCGAGGCGCCGAAGCCGACGCCCTTGTGCCCGATTCGTCGCTCGATCACCTTGTCGAGGCTGGCGAACGAGCCGCCGCAGATGAACAGGACGTTGGTGGTATCGATGGTCAGGAACTCCTGGTGCGGGTGCTTGCGCCCGCCCTGCGGCGGCACCGAGGCGGTGGTCCCCTCGAGGATCTTCAAGAGCGCCTGCTGCACGCCCTCGCCGGAGACGTCACGGGTGATCGAGGGGTTGTCCGCCTTGCGGGCGATCTTGTCGACCTCGTCGATGTAGATGATCCCGGTCTCGGCCTTCTTGACGTCGGCCAGCCTCGGTCAGCGCGGTGGCGTCGGCGATCGCGAAGGGGACGTTGAGGATCCGGGCCAGCGTCTGGGCGAGCAGGGTCTTGCCGCAGCCGGTCGGGCCGAGCAAAAGGATGTTGGATTTATGGAGCTCGACCTCCTCGTCGCCGTTGTGCGCCATCTGGATGCGCTTGTAGTGGTTGTAGACGGCGACCGAGAGCGCCCGCTTGGCGGTCTCCTGGCCGACAACGTACTCGTTGAGGACGGCGTGGATCTCCTTCGGCTTCGGCAGGCTCTCGAGCTCGAAGGTGGGCGGCGCGGCGAGCTCCTCGTCGATGATCTCGTTGCAGAGATCGATGCACTCGTCGCAGATGTAGACGCCGGGTCCGGCGATCAGTTTCTTGACCTGGCGCTGGGACTTCCCGCAGAAGCTGCAGAGAAGCTGCTCGTTGGCGTCGGTTGGGCGTGCCACCGTTGTTCTCCCTTCAACGACTACGCCGGACCGTCACACACGCAGGTTACGACACGGGCGAGGCCGGCTTCGACCACTGGTTGTTACTAGGTAAAGACGCCCGTCCCTTCAAGGCGCGGGCGGGCTTGCAGGTTTCGGTGGACTTGCAGGTCCGCGAGCTGACGGAGCTCGAGGCGCCGGGGTCCATTGACAGGGCAAGGATGCGCACATAGGGTGCGCGCACGGAGGTTCGGGGGAGGCTCGAGCCGGAGAACAGGAGGAGGACGCGTGAAGCGCATACTCATCTGCGCCGTGCTGATCGTCGCGCTGGCTCTGTCCGCTGTCGCCGTGGCGGCCGTTCGTCACTACCACGGCACTGTCGATCCCGGCGGCACGCTCAGGTTCGTGACCAAGGTGCGACATGGCAAAACGATCAAGGTCAGGCGCTTCGTGTTCAAACACGTCCCGATGCAGTGCGACAACGGCGCCTCGACGGTAGGCAACGTCGGCACTCCCCCGCCGGCGATGCGGGTCAACGCGCAGCACAGGTTCCACGGCAACTTCACCTCCGCGGCCGGCCGCAAGCATCTCCACATCGACGGCAAGCTCAAGCATCACGCCCGGAAGGCCAAGGGCACGCTGCGCGTCAGGGGCGACTTCGGAGGTAGCGCGACCAGCTGCGACACGGGAAAGGACGACTGGCGCGCGCACCGCGGCGGCGGCTGAAGCGCTAGGTGTAAGACCCGAACGGGTTGACCGGGCTGGCATGTCCAGCTACGGTTAGGACGAGGGCTCGGGGAGCGTCTCGAGCCGGGGACAGGGAGACGCGTGAAGCGAACAGCAATCTGCGCGGGGATGGTGGTGGCGCTGGCGATGCCCATCACTGCCGCAGCCGCAATCCGGCACTTCCAAGGGCGCGATCGGGACGCCGGAACCGTCAGCTTCAACGCGAGGATCAAGCCCGGCCACGCCAGGAGGGTGGCGGTCGGGTTCACCTGGAAGAACCTGCCGGTGCGCTGTCACGAGGGGTGGACCGACACCGACGGCAGCTTCACGCGGAGCATGCGGGTGCGCCACAGGAGGTTCCATGGGACCGGCCGAATGCGCACCCAGGTCGGCCAGGTGGCCGCCAGAGTCACCGGCAGGTTCACCTCTCACGGGAAGAAGGCGCACGGCACGATCCGCGTGCACGGCGATTTCAGCGCGGGGGCCACCAAGTGCGACACGGGCAGGGACCATTGGAAAGCCCACCGCGTTGCCGCCTGAGTCGATGACTCGTAGAGCGCGCCCGGCCCGATCGACTCAGTGGTGCTCGATCACCCGGTCGACGATGTTGTATTCCTTTGCCTCCTGGGCGCTCATGAAGTAGTCGCGCTCGGTGTCCTTGGCGACCTTCTCGACCGGGTGGTCGGTGTGCTTGGCGATGATCTCGTCGAGGCGCCGGCGCACGTCGATGATTTCCTTGGCGTGGATCTCGATGTCGGCCGCGGGGCCCTGGAAGCCGCCGGAGACCTGGTGGATGAGGATCTTTGAGTTCGGCAGCGCCATCCGCTTGCCATTCGCGCCACCGGCGAGCAGCAGCGCCCCCATGCTCATCGCCACCCCGCAGCAGATCGTCTGCACGTCGGGCTTTATGTACTGAACCGTGTCGTAGATCGCGAGCCCCGCGTACACCGACCCGCCCGGCGAGTTGATGTACATCGAGATGTCCTTGTCGGGGTCCTCGGATTCGAGGTGGATCATCTGGGCGACGACGAGGTTGGCGATGTCCTCGCTCACCGGCGTGCCGAGGAACACGATCCGCTCGTTGAGCAGGCGCGAGTAGATGTCGAAGGCGCGCTCGCCGCGCGAGGTCTGCTCGACGACCATGGGGACCAGGGGGCTCATCTCGTGAGCCAGTCTATAAAAGCGGTCCTGGCGTCAGCGATCGGCTCCGGGAGTCCAGAGGCCGCCTTCGGCGCCTTCGGCCTGCTCCTTGTCGGGCGTCCACAGCTTGTCGCGGGCGGCAGCCTGCTCCTGCGGGATCGGCCTCGCCGAGCCTGCGATCACCTCAGCGGCCTTGCGCAGTCGAAGCTCCTCGCTGAGCAGGGCGTCGCGGCCATTGGCGCGAAGGCGCTCGAGGAGCCGTTCCGGGGTCTCCCCGTCCTCCCCCGGCTGAAGCGCCTCCACCATCTCCTCGTCTGAGACATCGATCGCCTCGGACTCGGCGACCGCCGCCAGGGTGGCCTCGCGGCGCAGCGCCCGCTCGGCGTCGGACTCGAGGTCCGTGACCGCTTCCTCGCGCGTCTTGCCCTGCATCTGAAGGTAGGTTTGCGCGCTGGCGCCGCGCGCGGCCAGCGAGCGCTCGAGCCGGTCCCACATCTCGTGGGCGCGCGCATGGACGAGCTCTTCGGGCAGCTCGATCTGTGCCGCGTTGGCGGCGGCGTCGACGGCGGCCTCGCGGAACTCCGCGTCGATCCGACCCTCCAGGGCGGCGGCGATTCGCACGCGGATCGCGTCGCGGAGCTGATCGAGCGTCTCGAACTCCGAGGCCTCGGCCGCGAACTCGTCATCGAGGCCCGGCAGCTGCTTCTCTCGGACCTCCTTGACCGTCACCGCGAAGCTCGCCTGCTTGCCCGCCAGGCTCTCGGGCCGGTGGTCGTCGGGGA
>VAYK01000091.1:0-3781 GCA_005884985.1 Actinomycetota bacterium
AATCAGGCGGCAAGCAGTACCGCGCCGAGAAGGGCGCCAGCCTGCTCGTCGAGCACCTGCCTGCCGACGAGGGCGCCAAGGTCAGCCTGCGGGCGGTCATGTATCGCGGCGACACCGATGTCGTGCTCGGTGGCGACGAGCTCGAAAAGGTGAAGGTCGAGGCGGTCGTCGCCGGGCACGTGCGCGGCCCCAAGGTGCGGATCTTCAAGTACAAGCCGAAGAAGGGCTACCGCCGCCGCGCCGGTCACCGCCAGGAGCTGACCAGGCTCGAGGTGACCGACGTGAAGCTCTTGACCCGCAAGCCGGCGGCGAAGACAGAGACGAAGCCAGCGGAGAAGGCCGTGGCCAGGCCGGCGGCGAGGAAACCTCCAGCCAAGAAGCCGGCGGCCAAGAAGCCGGCCGCCAAGAAGCCCGCGGCGAAGAAGCGGGCCCCAAAGAAGCCCGCGGCGAAGAAGCCCGCCGGCGGGGGCAAAACGCAGACCCGCAAGGCGTCGACGGCGCGGCGGGCGCCATCTGCTAAGAAGGAGAGCTGATGGCGCACAAGAAGGGACTCGGCTCAAGCCGCAACGGGCGCGACTCGAACCCCAAGTACCTGGGGGTCAAGATCTTCGCCGGCCAAAAGGTCGGCGGAGGCGAGATCATCGTGCGCCAGCGCGGCACCCGCTTCCGCCCGGGCGACGGCACCGGCCTGGGACGCGACCATACGATCTTCGCCACCCGCCCGGGTATCGTCGAGTTCAAGGCCGGCCGCAAGGGCCGGGTCGTCTCGGTCGCCGACGCCTGAGTACGGAACCCGGCCCGTGGCGCCTTATTGGCGCTATGCGCAAAGAAAGCGCCACTCGACGATCGACGACCGAGGATTGCTTCCGACCCGCGACGTCGGGTGCGATAGTCGGCCCGTGCTCTACGACCAAGCGAAGATCTACGTCGAGGGGGGGCGCGGCGGCGACGGCTGCGTGAGCTTTCGCCGCGAGGCGCACGTGCCTCGAGGCGGCCCCGACGGCGGAGACGGAGGGCGCGGGGGGGACGTGGTGCTGGTCTGCGATCCATCGCGTCGCGACCTGGCCTCGCTTCACCGAGCGCGCCACCTCCGGGCCGGACGCGGCGGCCACGGGCGTGGCAAGCAGCAGCACGGGGCGCGTGGGAAGGACAAGGTGATCCTGGTGGCCCCCGGGACCGAGGTCGGCGGCCTCGAGGGGCGGCGCTACGACCTCGTCGAGCCCGGCCAGCGCGCGGTCGTGGCGGCGGGGGGCCTCGGGGGGCACGGCAACAAGCGGTTCGCCAGCGCAACCCGTCAGGCGCCGCGATTCGCGGAGAAGGGCCTGGAGGGCGAGTCGGGATGGATCGAGCTGCGGCTGAAGCTGCTCGCCGACGCGGGCCTCGTGGGGCAGCCCAACGCCGGCAAGTCGTCGCTTTTGCGGCGCCTGACGCGGGCGGCGCCGAAGGTCGCCGAGTACCCCTTCACGACCGTGGAGCCTGTGCTGGGCACGCTGGAGGCTGAGGACGGTCAGCTGGTCCTCGCCGACATCCCGGGGTTGATCGAGGGTGCCGCCCAGGGCGCCGGCCTAGGACACGAGTTCCTCGCACACCTCGAGCGCTGCCGGGCGCTGGTCCACCTGGTCGAGATTGCCGGCGACGATCCGGCGGGTGCATACGACACGGTGCGGGCAGAGCTGAGCGCCCACGGTGCCGGGCTCGAGCTCTTGCCGGAGCTAGTGGTGCTCTCAAAGCGGGACCTGGTGCCCGACGGTGAGGCGGAGAGGGCGGTTTCGGAGTGGAGGGATCGCGCCGGCGCCACGGCGCTCGGGGTGCTCGCCGTCTCCTCGGCGAGCGGCGCTGGACTCGAGGAGTTGCGGCGAGCAATCCTCGAGGCGGTGCCGGAGGAGGCGGGAGCGGCAGCGCCCGCTGCGGTCACCGCCGGCGAGCAGGCGTTCGAGGCGGAGCACATCGTCTACCGGCCCGTGGGCGAGCAGGGCTTCGACGTGCACCGAGTCGGAGACGGCGTGTTCGAGGTCCGGGGTCGCGGGATCGAGCTCCTTGTTCGCCGCCACGACCTCGAGAACCCAGAGGCGCTCGCCTACCTGGAGCAGCGCCTGCGAGAGATCGGAGTGATCGCTGCGCTGCGCTCGGTGGGGTTCGAGTCCGGCGACGAGGTGAGGATCGGCGAGGCGGCGTTCGAGCTCGATCCCGGTGCGTAGAGGTCGCCGGGCTAAGTCGCCGGCTCGCCTCGCTACTCGGCGCCGGCCGCGGGGTCGGGCCGGACGATCACCGTATCGGCGATGGGAATGATCTCGTCCACGGGCAGGTCGGCGCGCCCGGCGTGGTCGCGAATCGCCTCGGGACTCGTTGCCTGATAGATGCAGACGGTCCCCACGGATCCGCCGCCCTCCTCGAGGACGTAGCTTCGAATCCAGCGGATGTCGTCCGGCATCTCCTCGTCCCCTGCCTTGCTCGACCGCGCAGCGGCCTCCTCGAGGTCGGCGGGTGACCGCCAGCCGCTCCTCCTGAGAATGGCGTACATGTTCATCTGAACTTCCTTCCAGATTGCTCGACCGCGTATCAAATCCTCCCGGCAGCGAGGTGTCAAGTCCCGCCGTCGCGATCCGGGCCTCGACCTCGCAGGGCTACGCTTGGCGACATGACCGTCGTGGCCAAGCTTGGCTCGTCGATCGTCGCCGACGGGGCCGGCGCGCTGCGCTCCGCGGTGCTCGACAGCGTCTGTGGCCAGGTCGCAGAGCTGCACCAGGGCGGCGAGAACGTCGTGCTCGTCACCTCCGGGGCGATCGCGCGCGGGATGCGTCTGCTCGAGCTGGAGCGGCGCCCGAGCGCGATCGACGAGATGCAAGCGGCCTCCGCGGTAGGTCAGGGGTCGCTGTTTCGCGCCTACGAGGAGCGGCTCGACGCCCGGGACGTCCACGCCGCGCAGGTGCTCTTGACCTCCTTCGACATGTCGGCCCGCATGCACTATCTGAATGCCCGCCAGACCCTGCGCCGCCTGCTCGACTGGCGGGTAGTGCCGGTGGTGAACGAGAACGACACCACGGCTACCGACGAGATCACATTCGGCGACAACGACTTCCTCTCAGCCCAGGTGGCGATGCTGCTCGAGGCGCGCCTCCTCGTCCTGCTCACCGACACACCCGGCCTTCACACTGCCGACCCGCGCACCAGCTCCGAGGCCGAGCTGGTCGAGGAGGTGAAGTCGTTCGGGGAGCTGCAGCGCTACGAGATCGGCGACGAGACCTCCGCCTTCGGCTCCGGCGGCATGCGGAGCAAGGTGGCGGCGGCGGAGATGGCGAGCGCCGCGGGGATCCCGGTCGTGGTCTGCGACGGAACCGAGCCTGGGAGCCTGGCGGCGGCCGCCCGTGGCGAGCGGGTCGGCACCCGGTTCGCGCCGCACCCGGAGCGCACCCCGAGCTTCAAGCTGTGGCTCCGCTACGCAAAGCCGAGCCGGGGAAGGATCGTCGTCGACGAGGGCGCGGCGCGGGTGCTGTGCGAGCGCGGCTCCAGCTTGCTCCCGGTCGGGATCACCGACGTCGAGGGGGAGTTCGCGGCCGGCGACGCCATCGAGGTGGTTTGCGACTCAGAGGTGGTCGGCAAGGGCATCGTCAACTACTCCGCCGCCGAGCTCGGCCGGATCAAGGGCCTGAAGTCCGCGCAGGTCCTGGAGCGGATGCCGAACGCCTCGGAGGAGGCCGTGCACCGCGATTACTTCGTGCTCACCTGACCGGTGACTCCTCGCCTACGCTGAGACGGTGAAGGAGCTCCGCGCGTCCATTGA
>VAYK01000091.1:3814-5969 GCA_005884985.1 Actinomycetota bacterium
TCAGGATCACGATCGAGCCGCCTGGCGGGCGTCCAATGAGCTTCAGGCCGACCGTCCGCGAGGTCCAACCCAATCGGAAGATCCGTTTGGATGGGTCGATTTCTGGTCCCCGGCATCTTCGACGGCGAACACACCTTGGCGATCGAGCCGCTGGGCCAGGGCCGGGTGCGCTTCAGCCAGGTCGAGCGGTTCTCCGGGGCGCTGACCATGTTCTCCGGAAAGCTCTTCGACCGGACGCAGAGGGGTTTCGAGGCGATGAACGAAGCCGTGAAGCGGCGCTCCGAGAGCCTCGAGCCCTAGAGCTGGTAGGTCACCAGCGCCAGGGCGACCCGGGTGCCGTCGTCGGCGGCCACGCTCACCTCGCAGACGCACAGGCCGGTGCCCCCGCGGCGGACGACGCGGGCGTCGGCCGTCACGCCCTGGCCGCGGGTGGGGGCCAGGAAGTCGACGGTTAGCCCGATGGTCGATGCCCGAGGCCGCTCCGGCACCTGGGCGCCCGACCAGGCGGCGGTGGCCGCTGCGGTGTCGACCAGGGAGCTGATCGCGCCGCCATGGACGACCTCGCCGATTGTCGGCAAGGAGTCGTTGAACGGCATCGCAAGCACGGCGCGGCCGGGCTCCATCTTCTGGAGCCGGATGCCCAGGTGGGCGACGAATGGCGCGCTCTCCAGCCAGCCGCGGGCCAGGGCGGCGCCGTCGGACGTCGCCGCCGCCTCGTCGGGGGACCGTTCTGCGTTCGCCATGGTTCTGGAGAGCCGCAAGCTACCCTGTCACGCATGGCCACAGCCACCAGGACGGTCGAGGAAGTCTGCGCCTGCGCCAAGCAGGGCTCACGCGAGCTGGCGACCACCACCACCCAGGCCAAAGACGCCGCTTTGGCGCGGCTCGCCGACCTGCTCGGCGAGCGCACCGGGGAGATCCTCGAGGCGAACGCCGCGGACCTCGCCGACGAGCGCGCCGTGGGCCTCACTGACGCGCTTCGTGATCGGCTGGCGCTCAACGAGGAGCGGGTGACGTCGATGGCCGCAGGGGTGCGGGACATCGCGGCGCTGCCGGACCCGGTGGGCGAGGTGATCGAGGAGCGCACCCTCGCCAGCGGCCTTCGGATGAAGAAGGTCCGGGTACCGCTAGGCGTGATCGGGGTCGTCTACGAGGCGCGACCGAACGTGACCGTGGACTGCGCCGCGCTCACCCTGAAGAGCGGCAACGCGATCGTGCTCAGGGGATCGAGCTACGCCGCGCGGTCCAACGGGGTGCTGGCGACGGTCGTGCGCGAGGCGGTGGCCGAGGCCGGTCTCCCCGAAGGGTCGGTCGAGCTGCTCGACGGCGGAGACCGCGCCGAGCTGGCCGAGCTGGCGACGGCCGAGGGCCTCGTGGACCTGCTGATTCCGCGGGGGGGCGAGGCTCTGAAGGAGGCGCTGAAGTCGGTCGCCACGGTGCCGGTGATGTACGCGGCCGCGGGGAACTGCCACGTCTACGTACACGAGGACGCCGATCTGGAGATGGCCCGCGCGGTTGCCTACAACGCGAAGGTCCAGCGTCCGGGCGTCTGCAACGCCGCGGAGACGCTGCTGGTCAATGCCCGCGTCGCCGAGCGGTTCCTGCCTGAAGTGCTCGCGGACCTGCGCGACGCGGGGGTCGAGCTGGTGGGCGACGAGCGAGCACGCGCCGCCGCGAGCGAGACGCCGGTTGGCGCCGCGACCGAGGGCGACTGGGACACGGAGTACCTGGGCATGAAGATGGCCGTTGGCGTGGTCGACTCGCTCCAGGACGCGATTGCGCACGTGAACCGGCACGGCACCGGACACTCGGAGGCGATCCTGACTTCGTCCGACGATGCCGCAGAGGGGTTCACCGAAGGCGTGGATGCGGCGGTCGTCTACGTCAACGCGTCGACCCGCTTCACCGACGGCTTCGAGTTCGGGATCGGAGCCGAGATCGGGAACTCGACCCAGAAGCTGCATGCGCGCGGCCCGATCGGCCTGCGCGAGCTGACCACGTTCAAGTACGTCGTGCACGGCGACGGCCAGGTTCGGTCTTGACCCAGAGGACCGACCGGAGCTAGGGGGAGCGGTCGCCGCGATTGGCGTTCTCGGGGGCGCGTTCAACCCGCCGCACATCGGGCACCTGGTGCTCGCGCAGGAGGCGGCGTTCC